>NZ_JBDNXE010000014.1:0-50181 GCF_047721585.1 Gluconacetobacter sp. | reverse complement strand
CGTCATGGCCGCCACGCAATATGTCTATGTGATGAAGGACCTGACCAAGGCGTATCCGGGTGGGCGCGAGGTCTTCAAGGGCATTACCCTCTCCTTCCTGCCTGGGGTGAAGATCGGCGTGCTGGGCGTGAACGGCGCCGGTAAATCGACCCTGCTGAAGATCATGGCCGGGATCGAGAAGGAATATGGCGGCGAGGCCTGGGCCGCCGAAGGCACCCGGATCGGCTATCTGGAGCAGGAGCCCAAGCTCGACGAGTCCCTGACCGTCGGCGAGAACGTGGCGCTGGGCTTCGGCGACCTGAAAGTGGCGGTCGATCGCTTCAACGAAATTTCGATGCTGTTCGCCGAGCCGATGTCGGACGACGAAATGACCGCGCTGCTGGCCGAACAGGCCGAATTGCAGGAAAAGATCGATGCCGGCGACGGCTGGGAACTGGACCGCAAGATCGACATCGCGCTGGATGCGCTGCGCTGCCCGCCGGCCGACAGCCCGGTGACCAAGCTGTCGGGTGGTGAGCGCCGGCGCGTGGCGCTGTGCCGCCTGCTGCTGGAAAAGCCCGACCTGCTGCTGCTGGACGAACCGACCAACCATCTGGACGCCGAGAGCGTGGCGTGGCTGGAGCGGACCCTGCGCGACTACGAAGGCACGGTCATGATCATCACCCATGACCGTTACTTCCTGGACAACGTGACCAACTGGATTCTGGAACTGGAGCGGGGCCGTGGCTATCCGTTCCAGGGCAATTATTCCTCGTGGCTGACCCAGAAGCGCAAGCGTCTGGCCCAGGAGGAAAAAGAAGAGAGCGCCCGCCAGCGCGCCCTGGCCGCCGAACAGGAATGGATCGGCTCCAGCCCCAAGGCCCGGCAGGCCAAGAGCAAGTCGCGTATCGCCCGTTACGAGGAAATGCTGGCCCAGAATGCCGAGCGCGCGGGCGGCACGGCCGATATCGTCATTCCGCCCGGCCCGCGCCTGGGCGGCACGGTGATCGAGGCCGAGGATCTGCGCAAGGCGTTCGGCAACCGGCTGCTGATCGACGATCTCAGCTTCAAGCTGCCGCCGGGCGGCATCGTCGGCGTCATCGGGCCGAACGGCGCGGGCAAATCGACCCTGTTCCGCATGATCGTGGGCCAGGAACAGCCGGATTCCGGCACGCTGAAGGTCGGCGATACGGTCAAGCTGGGCTATGTGGACCAGTCGCGCGACAGCCTGGATGACAACAAGACGGTGTGGGAGGAAATCTCCGGCGGCACCGATGTCATCTATCTGGGCAAGCGGGCCGTGCCGTCGCGCGCCTATGTCGGCGCCTTCAACTTCAAGGGCGCGGACCAGCAGAAGAAGGTGGGCATCCTCTCGGGCGGTGAGCGCAACCGCGTGCATCTGGCCAAGATGCTGCGGCAGGAAAGCAACGTCATCCTGCTCGACGAACCGACCAACGATCTGGACGTCGACACACTGCGCGCGCTGGAAGACGCGCTGGCCGAATTCGCCGGCTGCGCCGTGATCATCAGCCATGATCGCTGGTTCCTCGACCGTCTGGCGACGCACATCCTGGCCTTCGAGGGCGACAGCCACGTCGAGTGGTTCGAGGGTAATTTCCAGGCCTACGAAGAGGACAAGCGACGCCGACTCGGCCCGGATGCGACCGAGCCGGGACGGATCAAATACCGCCCCCTGGCGCGCTGAATCGGCGGGGCGATGTACGTCCCGCGCTCTCGGCCCGGTTTCCGTGACGCGGCCGCCGCGCCGGGTTGACGGGCAGGACCCTGCCGGGACGCGGCATCTGCGCCGCGGCCCGTGGGGGCAGCCCGCCGACCGCGCCGCATGGGCGACCCATCCTCAGATTACGGGCGGGTCGATCCGCACGCCGCGTCTGGTGCTGGAACCGGTCTCGTGGCGGGACATGGACGAGATGGCCCGGCTGAAGGCCGATGCCGGGGCGTTCGGCATGATGCTGGGCGGCGTGCGCAGCCGCCAGCAGGCCGAGGCCGACATGGCCGACGACATGGCCTGCTGGGCGCGGCGCGGGGTCGGAATTTTCACGATTCGCGAGGACGGCCGCTTTATCGGCATGACCGGCCTGCATGAACGCCCCGACGGGCGCGGGCTGGGTCTGCGCTTCGCGCTCTGGCCATGGGCGGCCGGGCGCGGCCTGGCGCGCGAGGCGGCATCGGCGGCGTTGAGCTTCGCCCATGACGCGGGGATTCGCCGTGTGATGGCGGTGACGCGCGACACCAACATTGCCTCGCGCACCATCCTGGGTGGCATCGGCATGACCCAGTACGACAGTTTCGAACGCGATGGCCACCAGATGCTGGTCTATGAAAGCATCCGCGAGGTCGCGTCCGACCCGCTGCCGCCCTTGCCGCCCCGCCGCCCGGTCAGGCTGCCGGAATAGGCGGATCGGTCCGGGGACATTGTCCCGTTGGCGGGAAAGCCGAGCTGGCTGCTGCGGCGCAGACGGGAAGCCCAGCCACGGGACGTTTTCTGGATCCTTATCCTGCGCCGGAAAATACGGTTTTCCGGAAGCCGGGCGCGGGCGGATCATCCGGCATTTGAATTCTCCGGCCCGTCTGGTCATGCTGGTGGTCTTCTTGCGCGCATTTTATCGCCGCCGCCACCGCTGCCAGCTCGTGACGAATCCGTTTGGGGAAGAGTAATGGATATTCGGTTTCTCGAAAGCTTTCTGTCCGTCGTCGAACGTGGATCGATTGCCGATGCAGCCCGGCATCTGGGCATTACGCCGGCCGCCGTTTCCCAGCGTATCAAGGCCCTGGAGGATCAGATCCGGCAACCCTTGCTGACGCGGGCGGGGCGCACGGTCGTCCCGACATCGTCAGGGTGCGCGATATTGGACAAAAGTCGCGAAATCATTTCCTCCGTCACCGAACTCAAGCGCATTGCCGGCCATGACACTCTGGCTGGCAACCTCCATATCGGCGCGATATCGTCGGCCCTGACGGGGTTGTTGCCCTTGGCGCTAAATACGTTCTTCGCGGAAAATCCGAATGTCGAACTGCGGGTGACACCGGGGCAATCGTTGCAGCTCTATGATGATGTGTTCACGGGGCGCCTGGATGGCGCGGTCATTGTGGAACCCCCCTTTCCTGTCCCCAAGACATGCGGATGGATCAGGCTGCGTTCTGAACCCATGATCGTGCTGACATCCGAGAAATGCGAGATGACCGATCCAATCGAAGTACTGAAAAGTCACCTGTTCCTGCGCTACGACAGAAACCAGTGGGGCGGTCGCATTGTCGATAATTTCCTGCGTCAGCAAGGAATTGTTCCAAAGAGTGAGCTTGACATGGATGCGCTTGAGGCGATTAGCATCATGGTCAGCCACAATATCGGCGTTGCATTGTTGCCGGATTGGGCGCCCCCCTGGCCGTCAGGCTTGTCCGTACGCAAGCTGACCCTGCCTGACGATTGTCCGCAGCGTCATATCGGCTTTCTCTGGACGCTGTCATCGTCCAATAGCGATGCGATCCGTAAATTCAGGGAAAATATTGTGAGTTGCCAGTTTTGATGAACCGTTGCGTCGGTCACCGATAACCGGAGCGCGGAGGCAATAGGCATGACACCACCGATTATTATGACAGAATCGATAAATCTCTATATGAAGAAATGATCGTGATGAAATGGGGTGGAGAATGGATCTGGGTCTTGCGGGGCGTATTGCCTTGGTCATGGGATCGAGCCAGGGACTTGGCTATGCCTGCGCGGCGGGTCTTGCCCGTGAGGGCGCCCACGTCATCCTGACAGGCCGTCATCGCCTGTCGCTTGAAGCATCATGCGATGCCATCCGGGCCGAGGGAGGGCAGGCATCATGTCATGTCGTCGATTTTCAGTATATGAAGCATCTTGACGACATGAAAAAGGAAATAGCGGATGTGGACATTGTCGTGACGAATTGCGGCGGCCCGCCGCCGGGTGAGGCCGCGCGGATCGACGTGTCGGATCTGGAGCAATATTTCACGGCCATGGTGCGCGTGCCGATCGCCACAGTCGAAATGTATCTTCCAGCCATGCGTCAGAGGAAATTCGGAAGGATCATCAATATCGTCTCGTCCGGCGTCCTGCAGCCGATCGCCAACCTCTCACTCTCCAATACGCTGCGTCCCGCACTTGTCGGGTGGGCCAAGACCCTGTCGGCTGAAGTGGCGGCCGACGGTGTCACGGTCAATTCTGTCGTGCCGGGGCGGATTCATACCCGGCGGGTCGACAGTCTGAATGCCGCGGCGGCAGCGCGGCAGGGCCGGTCGGTTGAAGAGGTGTCCCGGGCCTCATGCGAGGCCATTCCGATGCAGCGTTACGGTGACCCGGCCGAATTCGCCGATATGGTGACCTTCCTGGCCAGCGCGCGCGCCAGTTATGTGACGGGGACGCTCATCCGCGTGGATGGGGGCTTGGTGAGGTCGGTCTGAAAGGCCGCCAGCAACGGCACCGGCGGTCCTTCGACCGCGCCTTTCTCAGGTCGGCGCACATTTCGGTCAGGCCCTGAGACGGTGCTACAGCCTGTGGGGCGGCTCGCGGCCGGACAGCACATCCAGCACCTGACGAGCACACGTCATCGCCGTACGAAACAGAGCTTCCGCTGTCGCGCCACCGATATGCGGTGAGAGAACGATGCGGTCGCACGTAAGGAGGGGGTCGGTCGCGGGGGGAGGTTCCAGCGGCAGAACGTCGAGTCCAGCTGCGCCGATCCGTCCATCTTCCAGTGCATCCAGAAAGGCCTGGCTATCGATGGCAGAGCCCCGACTGGTATTGATCAGGATGGTCTTCGGGCGCAGCGCCTCCGCAAATCGGGCATTGAAGACCGGCGGCGTGCCTGGGTCAGACGGCCTGTGCAGCGAAAGGATGTCGGAGGCACGGACGAGGGCGGGCAGGTCGCGTATGCGTTGGACATTCAGGTCGGAAAAGACATGGTCAGGTACGCTGGGCGACCAGGCATAAACCCTCATGCCGAAACCTTGTCCCGCTATTCGCGCGACATCCTGGGCCACCGCACCAAAGCCCACCAGACCGAGCGTGCGACCATGCAGTTCCAGGCCGCCACAATGATAGCGGAAGTCCCACTCGCCGGTGCGGACCGCCCTGTCGGCGTCGCAGAGACGTCGTGCGGCGGCGAGCATGAGTCCCATCGTCAGTTCGGCGACCGATCGGCTATTGGCGCTGGGGGTCCGCGTGACCACGATTCCCCGCGCATTTGCCTCGCTGATCGCGATGGTGTTCGTGCCTGCGCCGTGAGAGGCGATGATGCGCAATGCGGAGGCGACGCGGATCGCTTCGGCATTCAGGCCCAGATCGCGTGTAATGACGGCTTGCGCATCCCCTATTTCCGCCATCACGCTTTCCATACTGGCGTGTGACGCATACCGCACATCGACGCCATGATCGTGCAGAAATGCGACGGCGCGTTCATCTATGGGCTGGGTTATGAAACAGCATGCCATGACGGTATCTCGGTCAAGCGGCGGTGCTTCGCTTACGCAGTACGGCCTCCAGGACGGCACATCCTTTCATGAAATCAGAGAGTTCCATACTTTCCATTGGGTTGTGACTTCCGTGTTCGTTACGGACGAAGATCATCAAGGTCGGGATACCCTGCGTGGCGAATAAAGCGGTGTCGTGGCCCGCGCCGCTGGGCATGCAGATTGCCGGAATGCCCATGTTCGCGGTGCTGTCGATCGCGCTTTGCACGAGTGCGCCGTCCGATATCGACGGGGATGTGGATGTCTGTTGTCCAAGCGCGATGCGGACATGGCAGGTCTTTTCGATGAGCCTGGCCTGCTCATGAATGAATTCGTCGATCTGGCGCAGCAGGACGATGTCGCGCGACCGGACGTCGATCGAGAAATCGAGCCGGCCAGACACGGCGCTGAAATGCGCCAGATCGGCTTCGGTGTGGCAAACACCGAAGGTCAGGGTCATTTCCTGCCCGGCGTCCTCCCGTCGGATCCATTCCTGCTGGAGTGCCAGCATGAGTGTCGCGCCGGCGATGACGGCGTCGGAGCGATAGCTCCGCGGCGTTGCCCCGGAATGAGCATATTGCCCGTGAACGACCGCCGAGCGGTAGCGTATGCTGCCACAGATACCGTTGACGATACCGACGGGGCAATCGCGCTCCAGCAGGACCGGCCCCTGTTCGATATGGAGCTCAACGAAGCTGTCGATGGATTTTGGATCCAATGCCGCCACGGCAAAAGCATCTGGCTGGCCACCGGACTGGCGGATCATATCCCCCAGCATGCCGGCACCGTCATTGCGTCGGGTCGCCATATCGCTTTCGCTCAGCAGGCCGAAGGCCGCCTTGCTGCCGAGATAGGAAATGGGGAACCAGGCGCTTTCTTCCGCCCGGATCGCCATGACCGTCACATCGCGCTCCGGAACGAAGCCAGCCGCCGTCCACGACGCAAGGACAGTCAGCCCGGCCACCACGCCAGCGGCACCATCGTAATTTCCGCCGCCTGGTACGCTGTCCATGTGCGAGCCGGTCATGACGGCCGGTCGTGACCGATCGCGGCCCGGCAAGGTGACATAGAGATTGTTTGCCCAGTCCCGGCGGATTTCAAGGCCCAGTTTGTCCGCTGCGGCTTCGATCAAGTGATGCGCGGCGTTCTCGCCGGCACCATACGTCGCGCGCGTGATGCCCTGTCCATCGAATCCGATATCATGAAGTGCTGAAAAAAGTTGTTCAGGGAGTTGCCGGTCCAGAGCATGCGTTCCGTCGCCTGCCGAGTGATCTAGGGTCTGTTCCATCGACTTTCTCTTCCATGCTGCACTATTGGGGGCGGGGTCCAATGGTCCTGGCGGACGCACCACGTGGTGGCCCATGATCCTCGGTGCCCGCCTGATGACAAGAATCACCCTGCATTATCGTTTGACGACCCTCTTGTTCCGTCCGGGTGTTTCCACCCGAACGGGATCTGTCCCGGCAACACGCTTTCAGAGCGGTAGCGTCGCGCATATCCCCGTTCCGGTCGTGGCAGGCAGTGCTACTGTTTTGCAAAAAGCTGTCTCATGTCGGAGAATGCCTTGAATTCTATGGCATTGCCGGCTGGGTCAAGAAGGAACATCGTCGCCTGTTCACCCGGCAGGCCCTCAAAGCGGATCTGCGGCTCAATGATGAATTCGGTACCGCAAGCCGTCAGTTTCTGAGCCAGGGCCTTCCAGTCCTCCATGTCCAGAACGACACCGAAATGCGGGATATGTACTTCTTTTGCATCGACCAGCCCATGCCCGCTGCTTCTGGAAGCGTTCTCGATCTGATGGGCGACGATCTGGTGTCCGAAAAGATCGAAATCAATCCATGTATCGGAGCTTCTTCCTTCGGGGCACCCCAAGACCTTACCGTAAAAACGCCGGGCTGCCTCCAGGTTGTCAACTGGGAAAGCGAGATGGAACGGATTGGGCATGGTCATTTCCTCACGTTATGTCGTGCTTTCTGTCTCTTATGTCGCTGTCTATCGTCGGTTAAGCACGATTTTGTTTCTTGATGCCATAGAAAAAATATCGTTTTCTTTGAGCGAAGAAAGCATATCCGTCAACGCGGTCGGTATGGTCGCCATTTTATAATAACTAATTGTATTACAAATATTTTTCATTCCGATATAAGAATATTGTCCTCATGATGCAGCTGGACGATTGTCCTTGGGACATCGCGGATGAGAGTTTTCATAAGGTCAGAACATAGTTTTCGTTTCGTGTTGTTTCTATTCCGATATGATAACAAATAGGAAAGGCGGCCATGTCGGGATCGCATCGTCGGGAGGCGAGGAGCGTAGCGACCGGAATGACGAATGAGTAACCGGGCGCATAGGTGCGGAATCGGGTGATCATTCGGATGGAAGGTATGATTTGGAGGGGTTGATGATCATCACGAAAACAAGGTTCCGTCTCATGTGCGGCGTGTGCCTTCTTGCCACCTTAGGAGGCGGCGCGGCGCAGGCCGCATCGGATACGTCCGAGCGCAAGCCTGTGCCCGGCAAGGCGGTAGCGGCTAAAAAGCCCCTGAATGCATTGCCCAGCATGGACAAGGGCGCCAAGATCATGTCCCCGGCGCGTGGCGTGAAGGGCTCGGTGAATGTGGCCCCGCTCTCCCAGGCGGTGGAGCCCAGAGAAGCCGAAACCGTGGTCGTGACCGGGTCCTACCTTGGTGGCGCGCGCAATTCGGACCCCAATCCCGTCCAGACAGTCAAGGCCGCCGATATCCAGAACACCTCGGCAACGACCATCGGGGATTATCTGCTGCGGCTTCCGTCGATCGGCTCCACCGGTTCTTCCAACTCGAAATCGATTGCGGGAAACGGACTGTCATGCGTGGACCTGCGGAATCTGGGACAATCGCGCGTGCTTGTTCTTGTCGACGGCAAGAGGATGGTCCAGACGATGGGCACCTCCTCGTCCTGCGTGGATCTGAACGCCATTGCAACGGACCAGATCGCGTCGGTTGAAATTCTTAAGGACGGCGGTTCGGAACTCTATGGCGCGGATGCTGTCTCGGGCGTGCTCAATATTAAACTCAAGCACGATGTCAACGACGCGACGATTTCGGTGCGCGGCGGCATTACGGACGTTGGCGATGACCGGACGGGGCGCATTTCGGCGCACAAAGGCTTCAATTTCGATCATGATCGGGGCAATATTTCAGTTTTTGGCCAGTATTTGACGCAGGGTGGGACGTATCAGCGTGACCGTTCGTGGTCGCGTAATCCATCCAGCAACAATCCTGCACCGGGTGCGACCGCGATTTTCGGATCGTCCATCACGTCTCGAACCCGCGTCGATCCGAGCGGGATGAATCTGATCAGCAATAACGACGGTTCATTTTCGAAATACAATTCATCGGATAACTATAATTACGGTATGGACCAGACAATGGTGGGATACACCCAGTCTGGCAATTTGAATGGCGATTTTCATTACGATATCAATCGGCATATTACTATTTATAGCAACGTCAACTACGCCCATCGCTCGACGTCGGGCATCACCGGGCTTGGTGTGCCCGGTAGCGGCAATCCGCAATCCACCCTCCTTAGTTCCCTGACGCTGCCCGCGGACAATCCCTATAACGTCTGGGGGAAGAATGTCGGTCTCTACAAGCGTTTCGCCGAGCTGGGTCCGCGCGAGTTGAGCACTGCGGTTGATACCTATCAGGTAACCTCCGGCGCGCAGGGGCAGATTTATGGCAACTGGAAATACGACGTTTCCATGGCGTATGGTTCCAGCCAGTCCTCCTTCCAGACGACCAACGACATCAATTACGCCCATCTCCTTCAGGAACTGGGTGTCGAACAGATCAATCCGGGCAATTCTTCAAGCGCCATCGTCTATAATCCCTCTGTCTGTGCCAGTTCTGCGGGCTGCCAGTTGGTCAATCCCTTCATGCCCTGGTCCGGACAGGGCGCCCGCTATATCAGCTATACGCAGCACGGCCATGCGAACTACCAGCTCAGGGACTTCAATCTGAGGATCAACAACAACAAGCTTGTCAAACTGCCTTACCGGAATGGTGGCAATATCGGCCTGGCTTTTGGTATGGAACATCGCAGCGAGCAGGGTAGCTTCAGCCCCGATCCGCTGATTGCGGCCGGGCAGATCGCGGGTGAAAGCTCGGCATCGACGGGTGGCGGATTCAATGCCAATGAAGTCTATGGCGAGTTGCGCGTTCCTCTTCTGCAGAATGCCCGGCTTGCCAAGGATCTGACTGTCGGCGCGCAGGGCCGGTGGTCGTCCTACAATACGTTCGGATCGACAGAGAACTGGAAAACCAGCATCAACTGGGCGCCCACACGCGATATCCGTTTCCGGGCAACGCTCGGAACATCCTATCGCCAGCCGAGCATCTACGAACTGTATGGCGGCAATACCCTGGCCCTGACGTCGGCGATCGATCCCTGCTCGCAGGCCCGGACCTATGGCGCCCTCAGTTCCGCCGTCGTTCTGAACTGTGGCAAGGTTGGCGTCGATGCAAACCACTTTACATCCGCCTGGTCGGGGCAGCTTCCGGTTCTGTCCGGCGGCAACAGTTCGCTCAAACCCGAAGAGGGGCGCACCTATACATTTGGTACCGTCCTCACGCCGCGCTTTATCCCTGGATTGAATATATCGGTGGAGTATTGGCACTATACGATCAAGAACACCATCAACACGGTCAACCCACAATATATTCTCGATCAATGCTATGAGGGGCTGAATACGTCCTATTGTGGCAATATAGCGCCGCGCAGTTCCTCGGGGCAGATTACGCAGGTTTCGTCGGTCTATCAGAATCTCGGCGGTGTCAGGACCGGCGGCATCGACTTCGATGTCAGCTATCCCATCCACCTGACGATGGATGACACCCTCGTGATTTCCAATAACATGCAGGAGGTCATCAGCTACCAGCAGCAGAACAGCCCAGGTGGCCCGTGGCTTAATTATAATGGCCGGATGATCTATTCCGCCGGATATGGTTTCCCGCGCGTGAAGGATTACTTCGGAGCCAGCTGGTATCATGGGAACTTCAAAGTAACCTATATGATGAACTTCACGGGTGGCATGACGCTCAACAACGGTACCACGGATCTGACGGCCAAGACCAACTCGGTCTATCGGGTCAGTCCGATTACGTCGCACGACATTTCGGTCGGATATAATTTTGGCAAGTGGCATATGGATGGCGGGGTCAACAATCTATTCAACAAGGCTCCCCCCTATATCCCGACCGCCGTCTATAATACGGCTAGCGGCCTTTACGGTGAGGAAATGATCGGGCGCTATGTGTGGTTGCAGGCCGGCGTGACGTTCTGACGTCACGGGTGGCGCGCATGCGGCCGCATGGCGACGGACGCGATGTTCATCATGTTTTCCCAGCCATGCCGGTCGAGCATATGGCGGCCGGCAGCTTGGGAAAAAGACCAGCGATAGGTCGCGCGTATTCGGGAGCTATATGAATGAGGAAATCATATCCTGTTCTCCTGTGCGTGGCATTCGCGGCGTTCGTGGCATTTCCGTGGGCTGGCTGGTGCGCCACGCCATCGCCCGCGGGAACGTTGACGGTCGGGTCGGACTTCGGCGTGGCACCGTGGATCGTCCGGGGGCACGATGGACCGGAAGGGTTCGGGGTAGACCTGATCAGGGCGGTCGGGCGGAAAATGGGATACGGGGCCGTTGATATCGAGGACATCAATTTCTCCGGCCTGTTCCCGGCGCTGTTTTCCTCGCGTATCGATATGACGGTCAATCCGCTCAACATCACACGTGAGCGCAGCGAAAGACTTCTGTTCAGCGAACCGATCTTTGCGACAGGAAATGGCTTTATCGTTCTCAAAGGGAGGAAGCTGTCGGGTCTGGAAGACCTTAGGGGGCAGGTGCTGGCGGTAAACCGGGGGACTTTGTCTGATACCTGGGCAACGCAGAACCAGGAGCGCTATGGATTTACGATCCAGCGTTATGAAACATTTCCCGATTCGGTGCTGGCCGTGCTGACGGGCCGCGCCCTTACGGCTCTGAATGAAATTCCGACGACCGTTTACGCGGCCAGCAGGAATCCGCTCATCGAAGTCGCCTACAAGGACTTTGATGGCCGGAATTTTGCTTACGCATTCCGCAGAAATGATGCGGAATTGCGGGGCCGAGCCGAAAGGGCCATTGAATGTCTGAAGCGGGAGGGTGTGTTGGCCAGGCTTTACCTCAAGTGGTACGGCGCCGTTCCTCCAAAGGGCAGTCCTCTTACGACCATCTATCCGGGCTTCGGGCCACCCGGATTCTCGGGTTACGATGCCAGACCGCATGATTTAGAATGTTATTGATTTTTCCATATGAAATCCGCTCAGATCGCAATCAGCACATTTTCCCATAGCCGGACGGCGCATGCACCAGATTATTGAAAACTATTTCAATGCTCAGATCATAAGAGAGGCTTTTCCCGATGTGCTGCAGGGCTTCTGGGTGACGGTTCTTGCCGCCCTGTCCATCATTATCCTCGGCTTGGGATTCGGTCTCGGGTTTGCCTTGCTGCGGTGCATCAACAATCGTATCCTCAACGCGCTGATCCGGTTTTATATCGAAATTTTCCGGACCATGCCGCAGTTGGTGGTCCTGATTTTCATATATTTTGGCCTGCCGTATGCGGGTATCCGTCTCTCGGCATTTTTCTCGACCGTGGTCGCCCTTTCCGCGGTGCTTGCCGCGTTTTCAGCGGAGATTTTCTGGACGGCTATTGTCGCCGTACCTCGTGGCCAATGGGAAGCCGCCGTTGCTCTCGGGTTCCGGCGTTCGCAGAGCCTGTTCTTCTTCATCCTGCCCCAGGCACTCCGGCTTGCGCTTCCTCTTGTTACCAACCGGATGATCGCCATTACGAAAGGAACGGCATTCGGGGTTGCGGTGTCCTTGCAGGAAACGC
Source organism: Gluconacetobacter sp. (assembly GCF_047721585.1). NCBI lineage: Bacteria > Pseudomonadati > Pseudomonadota > Alphaproteobacteria > Acetobacterales > Acetobacteraceae > Gluconacetobacter > Gluconacetobacter sp. The sequence continues at coordinate 37,792 of NZ_JBDNXE010000014.1, read as the reverse complement.
TTGGAAGCGCACAAAGTGTCATGGCGATAAAGGCGAATCCCTCTCCACTGATATTGGCGACATTTTTCTACCTGCTGTTTTTCTTTCCGCTCGTCATGTTCAGCCGATACACGGAACGGCATTTCTCGCGCTAAGGATCATCCGGCAATGCACCTGTTCCTGACAAATTTCTTCAATATTTCATCGCTCATGCCGGTGCAGTATCTACTCTGGCAGGGGCTGAGGCTCACGCTGCTGCTTTCCGTCGTCGCATTGCCGCTCGCTATCCTATGTGGTCTTTCTGTTGCGCTTCTCTACAGTTTCGCGGGAAAGCGGGTCCGGCGGTTCATGCTGGTTCTGATCGACCTGATGAGGGCTTTTCCCGTTCTGATGATGTTGATCCTGATCTATTACAGCCTGCCGTTTCTGGGGATAACGCTGGGCGGCTTTTCCGCTGTCGTGGCCGCGATTGTCCTGAACAATACGGGCTATTTCAGCGAGATATTCCGCGCTGGTCTGGAATCGATTCCAGTTTCGCAGATGGAGGCGGCCCAGGCGCTGGGATTTCACCGTACGAAGGCGATGTTCTACATCATCCTGCCGCAGGTCCTGCGCAGGGCCGCTGCTCCACTAGCCAGCAACTCCCTTGAACTGGTCAAGACCACGTCGATCGCCGGACTTGTCGCGATACCGGAACTGATCCGCTCCGCCGAGATCGCCCAGGAACAGATATACAATCCTACTCCGCTCAGCGCCGTAGGTATCATCTTCTTCGTATTGTTATGGCCGTTTTCTCACCTTGTTTCACGACTGGAAAGGGGAGCATTGCTAGGGAGGGTCGATCTTTGAAGGTCTTCGTGACGGGGGGCACGGGCTCCGTCGGGTTGGCCGTCGCCGAAGCATTCCTTGCGCGAGGACATACCCCATTCCTGTTCGCGATGGCTCCTGTCCCCGCGCGGTTTGGCGAAAGAGCCCCCTTGCGGGACGTGGCCTTTGTCCATGGCGATATCCGCTCGGCGCACGACCTTGAACGGGCACTTGGGGTCTGTCGGCCGGATATCGTGATTCATCTGGCAGCCGTCACGCCGGACCTGGATGCGGAAAAGGCCGCGCCGGAGCGGATTACGGAGGTCAATATCTCAGGTGTCGCTTCGCTCATGAAGGCAGTGCGGGCAATCCCGGATATCCGGCGTGTCGTGATGGCCAGCAGCGTGGCCGTCTACGGTCATGTCGATCCGGCGGAAGGCATGATATCGGAAGACCATCCGCTCGCTCCGCATAGCCTGTACGGAATCAGTAAGGTGGCGGCGGAAAAAACGGCTCTGCGCCTCGCGGAGATTTATCAAATGGATGTGCGGATCGCCCGGATCGGGCCGGTTTATGGCCCCTGGGAGCATGGGACGGCCGTGCGTCCCATGCTCAGTCCTCACGCGCAACTCCTTGAACGCCTGCTGCGCGGCGAACCGGTCATTCTTGACCGGCGAATGGCGGGAGACTGGCTTTACAGCCGTGATGCCGGGAGAGGGATCGCATCCCTTGCGCTCGCCCAGGTTTTGAAACACGACATCTATAACATAGGAAACGGGTCTGTCAGCACAGTCGCCGAATGGGGGACGGTCATGGCGTCTGTCCTGCATGGAGCGCCCATAACCCATTCCGTTCCGGGCAAGGCGCCAACAATCCTGTCTCCGCTCAGGCAGGACCGTGCCCCGCTGTCCATCGACCGCCTGCTGCAGGACACGGACTATGTGCCGTGCTTCACAGGGGCCGATACCGTTGTCAACTATCTGAACTGGCTGGAGCAGTATCCCGATGACCTGTAGCAGGCCCTCCAATATGCCGGACCATCTGGAAGGCCGCGCGGCCATCGATGTGCGCGCGCTCGAGAAACACTATGGCAGCTATCATGCACTGAAGGATGTCAGCCTTACGATCGCGCCGGGGCGGCGCGTCGTCATCTGTGGTCCATCGGGATCAGGCAAATCCACGTTGATCCGGTGCATGAATGGACTGGAGAGCTTTGATGGAGGCGAACTCTTCGTCAATGGCGCGCCAGTCCACGGAAAATCGAGGAGCCTGGACCTGATCCGGCGCGAAGTCGGGATGGTGTTCCAGCATTTCAATCTGTTTCCTCATCTTAGCGTCCTGAAGAACCTCATGATCGCTCCGATAAAGGTGCGCGGGAAATCGAAGGCCGAGGCCGAAATCCTGGCCCGATTCTATTTGGAACGGGTGAAGCTTTCCGATCATGCAGACAAGCTTCCCTCGGCGATCTCGGGTGGACAGCAACAGCGCGTTGCCATTGCCCGTGCGTTGTGCATGGAACCCAAGATCATGCTCTTTGACGAACCGACATCGGCATTGGATCCGGAAATGATCATGGAAGTTCTCGACGTCATGGTCCAGTTGGCCAAGGACGGGATGACAATGGTCTGTGTGACCCATGAAATGGGCTTTGCCCGCAGCGTGGCGGACGAGGTCATTTTCATGGATGCCGGCCGAATTCTGGAACGAAACGCACCGGAGGCCTTTTTCCAGGGGCCGGCGCATGACCGTACCCGCACATTCCTGCAGCAAATTATCCGTCATTAGGGGTTTTCTCATGCGCCTTCTGAACAAGACCGCAATCGTCACCGGAGCGTCGTCGGGTATAGGACGCGCCATTGCCCTGCTTTTTGCCCGGGAAGGCGCAACCGTCATTGCGGCCGATATTACAGAAGACGTTGTGGAAGGGGGCGAGCCTGTTATTCACGCCCTGCGCAAACTGACAGACAGCGCCATGTTCGTCAGGACGGATATCTCGAGGCAGGCAGACGTACAATCCCTGTTTCATCTGGTGGTTATACGTTTCGGTCGTGTTGATATCCTGATCAACAACGCGATGGTCCGGGGCGGATTGTCCCTGGCGGACACCACGGAGGCGGACTGGGACCGTGTCATGGATGTCAACCTGAAAGGCGCCTATCTTTGCCTGCGGGCGGCCGTCCTTCAGATGTTGAAGCAGGATATCGTGAATGAGGCGCGAGGACGGATCGTCAACATTACATCCCAGCATGGCATGATCGGCGCGCCGCAGGACTTTGCCTATGGCGTCAGCAAGGCGGGCCTCGTCTATATGACCAGACAGGTCGCCACGGACTATGCAAAGGATTACATCATCTGTAATGCCGTGGCGCCAGGCAAGATCCTGACTGGCAAGACGGGGCCGGCCGTCGATCCTGAACGTCTCGATTATTCAAGGCGACGTACTCCGATGCCGCGTCTCGGCACACCTCAGGACGTTGCGCGTGCCGTCCTGTTTCTGGCGAGTGATGATGCCACCTATATCGCGGGCCATAACCTCATGGTGGATGGAGGATGGATGGCTCAGTAGGTACCGGTGGCGACAGTTTGCACCACCCGACCCGCCACAATGTGATGTTCAGGAAAAGCATATCCGCGTTTTCCAAATTGAAGACGTTCATTGCGACACCGATGAGGATATCAGATGCAGGATATGACGATTGACGGGGTGCGCAGCGGGGCGGCAAGCCTCGGCATCGGTCCGCTCATGATGGCGGAGCAGGATGTTGGCGAAAGACGAGATCGTTCTACTCATGTCAGCCGGGCACGAAATGACGACCTTCTTTGGAAAGGGGATTGCGGAATGACAAGGAATGGAAATCAAAGGCGTGCCCTGATCGCAGCGATGGCGGGCTTTGCCCTGGACGGCTTCGACATGCTGATGCTCAGTTTCATGTTGCCCTCCCTTTCGCACGACCTGCTGCTGTCTCCGATCGACAGCGGAATTCTGGTGACGTGGACGTTGGTGGGCGGGGCGATCGGTGGGGCAGGGTTCGGCATCCTCGCGGATTATATCGGTCGGGCGCGAGTCTTATCGATGTCGATCCTGGTGTTCTCGGTATTTTCAATTCTATCAGCTTTTTCTACGGGATTTTACGATCTTCTGTTCTACAGGTTCTGCGCCGGGCTTGGCATGGGGTGCGAATTCGGGGTCGGCGTGGTTCTGGCGACCGAAGCGTATCCCGCCACCATGCGGCCGCGTATAGCGTCCTATGTGGGGTTGAGCTGGCAATTGGGCGTGTTGCTGGCATCGCTGCTCACACCGCTTCTTCTGCCAATGATCGGGTGGCGCGGTGTCTTCGTGGTGGGAGGGCTGCCGGCGTTGGCGGCTTTCTTCATCCGGCGGGGCGTTCAGGATTCCGAGGAATTCCAGGTGTCCAGCCGGTCGCGTCCTACGGGCGATAATCCGGTGAAGGGATTATGGTATCCGCCGATCAGGCGTCGCAGTTCCATCGCTATCTGCACGATGGCCTTCATACAGAATTTTGGATATTACGGCCTGATGATCTGGCTTCCGTCCTATCTGACGAAGGAGCGTGGATTCAGCATGATGAATTCGGGATTCGCCGCCGCGCTGATGGTTGTCGGGATGATCGTGGGGGTGCTGCTTTTCGGTCGTCTGTCGGCGAAGATCGGATACAGGCGGGCCTTCGTATCCTACCAGCTTGGTGCGGCGATGATCGTGCTGCTGTACTCCTGTGTTCAGTCCAGTCAGGTGCTGATACCGCTGGGGATCGTTGCCGGCATATTCGTCAACGGAATGATGGGCGGGTATGGTGAACTGGTCGGCGTATATTATCCGGTGCAAAACCGTAGTACGGCTCAGAGCGTATTGTGGAGCCTCGGCCGGGCATGCGGGGGGCTGGCGCCGCTTGTGATCGGCTATGCTGCCGCGCAACTGGGTTTCGCTGGCGCACTGGGTTTTCTTGGACTGGTGTATGTCGTCGATATGGTCGTGACCGTGTTCGTTCTGCCTGGTCGGCCTGGCCCGGTGCCGTATACGACGGGCGCGGCTTCCTGCGAGCAGGGATGATGTTTTCGTTAAGTGCCGAGTGACGCTGGGCGCGTCGACGACGAAGGTCCTGTCTTGATCAGCGGTTATTATGATGAGGGGTTCCGTCTGTGATGTTGCGGACGTCCGGATTCCGCCAGTGGAGGAAAAAATGAAAATCGATTTTATTCTCAAGGGTAATGTGGTCACCGAGACCAGGGTCATCGAAAATGGCTGGATCGCGGTCGCCGACGAGAAAATTGTCCAGGTTGGGCAGGATATGCCGCCAGCTTGCGATCATATGGTCGATTACGGCGATGGGTTGCTGCTGCCCGGAGGCATTGACGCGCAGGTCCACTCCCGTACCCAGGCGGGGCAGGAGGATTTTGTCTGGACGACGCGGGCGGCGGCGGCCGGGGGTGTCACCACGATCATGGACATGCCCTATGACGACGGGTTCTTGGTCTGCAATGCTGACAGGCTGTTGCAGAAGGCCCATGAGGCCGCCAGCCAGGTCAGGACCGATTTCGGCCTGTGGGGGACGATCGACCCGCGTGTCGGCGCCGGCGACATTCCCGGTATGGTGCAGGCGGGGGCCGTAGGTTTCAAATTCTCTACGTTCGAGACGGACCCCGAGCGCTTTCCACGTATTCCCGCCGCATTGCTGGCCGAATGTTTCGCGGAAATCGCGCGGTACGGCCTGGTCGCGGGTGTACACAACGAGGACGACGAATTCGTCAAATCTGCGATCAGGGAAGTAAAGCAGAAGGGGTTGTCCGACTGGTCGGCGCATGGACTGTCCCGCCCTGCGCTGGCGGAAGCATTGGCCATTACCCAGATTTATGAAATCGGAGCGGCGACCGGCTGTTCGGCGCATGTCGTGCACGCCTCGATCCCCCGTGGGTACGAGCTTTGTTCCGCCTATCGTCAGCAGGGTGTGGATTCGACCATTGAAGCTTGCGTCCATTACCTGCTGTTGGATGAGGAAGGCGATGTCGCCCGGTTAGGGGGCAAGGCGAAGGTCAATCCGCCCATCCGTCCGCGCAAGGATGTCGAGGGATTGTGGCACCATCTGGCCGCGGGGAATGTGACCATCGTTTCGACGGATCATGTCTCCTGGTCGCTGGACCGCAAGCTGAACGAAAACATGCTCGCCAACGCGTCTGGCGTTCCTTCGCTGGAGGTGATCTATCCCCTGTTCCTGACCGAGCTGAAAAAAAGGGGGCTTTCCCTGAGCTGGGGGCCGCGTCTCCTGGCCTATAACCCATCGCGTCTCTTTCGCATTTCCGGGCAGAAGGGTGCGCTGCGACCTGGGCTGGATGCGGATATCACGGTCATGAAACGCGAACGCTGGACCTACGACGCCCAGGCCAGCGCCAATGCCTTTGCGGATTGGAGCCCCTATGACGGGCGGGAACTGGCTTGGAAGGTGAGCGCGACCTATCTGCGCGGCCGGATGATCTATGACGGCGACACTGTGATGGCGGAGCCCGGTTCCGGCCGGCGTGTCAGGCCATGGACGGGCAGCCTCCCGCAATAATGCGCGACCGGGACAGACGATGAGGTGCTGGCGGTGCAGGCGATCTGCTCTTTACCGTCCGCTGCAATTTTGTGTTGAGGGATTGAAAGGATCTGGATCATGACAGCGGCAGAAGCGAGTGAACGCGATTTCGTCGGGTATGGACGGTGCCCCCCTGTTATGCGATGGCCAGGCGGTGCGCGCATAGCGGTGTCCTTCGTCATCAATCTCGAGGAAGGGGCCGAACAGAGCGTGCTGGATGGGGATTCGTATGGCGAGACCCTGGGCGAGGTAACGCGCGCGCCCGCTCCGGGCGAGCGAGACCTGGCGATGGAGTCGTTCTTCGAATACGGCAGTCGTGCCGGAGTCTGGCGCCTGATCGACCTGTTTGACCAGTTCGGTCTTCCGGTCTCGATGTATGCCTGCCCCGTCGCGCTACAGCGCAATCCGGAGCTCGCGGCATATCTGTCGGATGCCATGCAGCATGAAATCGTCTGTCATGGCTATCGTTGGGAAGAAGTGTCCCGGCTGACGCGCGAGACAGAGCGGGACCATATTCACCAGGCCTATGAACTGCTGAAGACGTTGACCGGGCGGGTTCCGACCGGTTGGTACTGCCGTTATGCGCCAAGTATTCACACGAGAAAGCTGTTGGTGGAACATGGAGGATTTCACTACGACTGTGATTCCTACGCCGATGATCTGCCATATTTTGTATCCGTCGATGGGCAGAAATGGTGCGTGGTTCCGCACGCGCTGGATGCGAATGATATCAAGTTCTGGCGAGGCGGATTCGCAAAAGGGGACGATTTTTTCAGTTATCTGAAAGACACGTTCGATTGTCTGTATCGCGAGGGTGCCGAGCATCCGAAGATGATGACGATCAGTCTGCATTGCCGGATCGTGGGTCGACCCGCCCGGGCAGAAGGATTGCGGAGATTCGTCGAGTATATATCCGGTATCGAGAATGTCTGGTTTGCGACGAGGGGACAGATTGCGGATTCGCTCATGAATTCATGACGGTGCATTCGGTATATTGATGTGTTTGCGTGAGGATATCATGAGAGTCTCCCTGACAGGCGACAGTATCGTATTTCGGAGATTGAACAGCATGTCGGATCCGACATGCCGTAGCCTGTTTGACAAGATCAGGGCGTGTGACGTTTCGTTCACAAATCTGGAAATGTTGCCAAGCAATTTTGAAGGTGATCCGGTGTTCGATCATGGCGGGTCGCATTTCAGTGCGCGCCCGTGGGTGCTGGACGATTTATCTGAGGCAGGCTTTTCCCTGTTTGCGGCAGCGACAAATCATAGTCTGGATTATGGTGTCGCGGGCGTGCGCTCGGCACTCGATTGTCTGGAACAGCGCCAGATCCTGTTCGCGGGTGTCGGTCGCACGCTGGAAGCTGCCCGGCGCCCGGCCTATGCAACCCACCCCAAGGGTACGGTCGCGATGATATCGTGCTGTTCGACTTTTGCCCGTGGGCAGGAAGCGTCTGACCAGACGTGCAGCATGCAGGGGCGACCGGGCCTGAATCCGCTGCGCCACAAACGGCGTTTCGTGGTGACGCCAGATGACATGGCCGCCCTCCAGGGCATCCATGAGCGGGTGGGCCTGGCCCGCATCAAGGAGCAGCAGGTGCGGTTGGGCTTCGAGTATGCGCCCCCTGATGGCGTCCTGCCGTTCGCGGGCCTGGATTTCGTAACGGGCGATTCCTGCAGGATGGAGACAATACCGGATGAGCGGGATATGCAGGACATCGAACGCTGGACGCGTGAGGCCGATATCGTTTCGGACGTCGTGGTCGTCAGCCTGCATACGCATGATGTGGGGTATGGGGACGACGGCGCAATAAGCTGGGAGACGCCTGCTGCGTTCGTCGAGGAATTTGCAAGGCGCATGATCGACGCCGGTGCCGATATTGTAGTCTGTCATGGCCAGCATCTTCTCAAGGGGCTGGAGATATATAATGGCAAGGCGATTTTTTATGGGCTGGGCAATTTTATCGGACAGAATGAACTGATCGAGGCCCTGCCCAGGGAATCCTACGAATTTTACAAGGTGCCTTTAGAGACGACGACCCACATGGTGTACCGCGCGCGGACAGAAAACGACAGGAAGGGTTTTCCGGCCGATCGCAGATTTTGGGAAACGATCCTGCCGGTCTGCCAGTTCGACGCGCATAAAGGTCTTTCAGCTATCGAGATTCATCCCGTTTCATTGGGGCTGGGAAAGGCCGCGCATAAAAGAGGCGTGCCGTTTCTGGCCGAAAAGGATGAGGCTGCGTCGATTTTACGGCGATTTGAAAGCCTGTCGGGCCGGTATGGAACGCATTTCCAGAACAAGGGTACGTTTTCCCTGGTCAGCCTTTGACGTCGACGGCGTTCTGTTTGCCCGAACGGTATGGTGGTAGGTGACGGTGGACAATGCTGCATCGCAGCCCCGCCATATGGGGGCTGACGTGCCCGGAACCCGATGGGGAGGGGGCTGAAGATCGACCGGCAGCAGCGTAACCGGTATCCGCCGTCGCTGCGATGGGCCATGTGCTGCTTTACGCTCGGCGTCGCGTCGCCAGGCTATCCCGGGGGCGCGTGCCACACACGCAGGCCAGGCATCTTCCTCCGATGCGCGGCTGCTTCGGTGCCCCCCTGGCTCGGCGGCAGCCCGGGGGTCCTGCCAGCGGTTTACGCGGCGACCTGGATGGCATGCCGGCCCGGCCACGCGTTTCTGACGCGTTTGCCGGGCTGGCTGGGAGTCATTGCCCGGCGTGGGCGGCGACCTGGTGCTCCAGTGCGTGTAGCAGGGCGTCGATGCTGCCGTTATGCCGGCCGATGAAGGAGGCATAATCCTGCCGGGTGGTCAGGCGCAGGCTGGGGCCTTCGGCCATCACATCCACCACCATCGGCTTGCCGCTGCTGAAGCTGACGATCCACTGGGCGTTCACGACAGGCTGCTCGGGGCGGTTGATCACGGTATCCACGGCCTGGTCGGTGCCGGAGGCGGTGACATTGCCGATGGTGAAGGTCACACCCCGGTAGTCGCCGATCTTGTCGGAGATGGAATTGACCAGAATCTGGTGGAATAGCGCCAGGAAGCGCGTCTGCTGCTCCGGCGTGGCCACCCGCCAGTAGCGGCCCAGGCAATAGCGGCCGATGGCGTCCATATCGACATGGTCCTGCAACAGCGGCAGGATCGCGGTCTTCTTCTCGGCCAGCGTACGGTCGGAATTGACGATCGCGATCAACTGCTGGCCGAACGTGCTGACGAATGCGCGGGCCTCCTGGGCGGAAGCCGCGCGGGCCGGTGCCGCGACGTGCAGGGCAGCGGTCGCGGCGGCGAGACCCAGTGCATGACGACGGGAGAGGGCTGTCTTCATCTCTGTGTCCCTGTTCAGTTGTACCAGTCGGGCACGGTGGCGCGGTGGTCGTTGCGGATGGCTTCGGCCTGGGCCTTGCGCTGCTGCTGGTAGGCGCTGCGGATGGTGGCGTAGGGGTCCAGCGCATCTTTCTGCAACTGGTCCAGCGCATCCAGATGGTCGGCCCGGCCGTTGATCATGCCCATGATGTTATAGGCCCAGTTGAATGTCAGCAGGCCGTAGCCCCTGGGCACATAGTTCCAGGGCGAAAGGCCGACATCGATGCCGTAGCCGGCCCCGTCGCGGAACGACGACGGCCCCATCATCGGCATGAACAGATACGGGCCGGACGGCACGCCCCAGGTCGCGAGCGTCAGGCCGGCGTCATTGTCGTGGTGCGGATAGCCCGCATATTTCGCGACATCGATCAGGCCGCCGAGACCGGCGACCATGTTGACGCACCAGCGCACGAAGGCATCGCCCGCCCGGCGGGGCTTGCCGGCGCCGACATCGTTGAAGAACACCACCGGCTCGTTCATCGTCTGGACCAGGCCGCCCAGCGACTGCCGCACGCGGTAGGGCACCGCCCAGACATAGGCCTTGGCCACCGGACGCATGGAATATTTGTCCAGCGTCATGCTGAGGTCGTACATCTTGCGATTGAGGGATTCGTACGGATCGTTGGCCTCGCGATATTCGGCCAGCGCCTCCGGGTCCTTGGGCGGCGGGGCGGCGCAGCCGGCGAGGGCGGCCAGCGCCAGCCCGGCGAAGAAGCGGGAGGTCCGGCGCGGGCGGCGGGTGGGCGTACATGACCGGGACGGCTGTAAGTTCGATCCTGTCACTGCACGCATGCTCGTTCCCGTTTCCCTGGTCTGCCGTCCCCGACGCCTGTAACGCGCGGGGAAGCCAATGGATCTCGCGGCCCGTCAACGCGCGTCCGCGAAACTTCTCTCTAGCATGGGACGCGGCCCGTGCAATCGCCCACGATGACCGATCGGTCATGCGTTGGGGGAACGAGGCGGGGATGGCAAGGATTTTCCCCCCCGGCGGGGTACTGCGCCTGTTTCCGGAGCACTGCGGCCGCTGGAGGGAATACACGGGCGCGGCATCGTCTCCGGCTGGGTTGTTCACGTTCCCGTGATCGAGCGCGGGCCTCGGCGGCGGCGTCCTGTGAGCAGGGTTATGGTGAGGGATGATGAATGATCTGGCGGACCCGGCGGCCGGGACCCCTGTGGCGCGGGTGGCGGCGTTGCATGTCCATCCCGTCAAGTCTCTGGGCGGGCTCGCGGTGGCGGCCGGCATGCTGGGGCCGTGCGGGCTGGAGGATGACCGGCGCTGGATGGTCACCGATCCGGATGGCGGTTTCCTGACCCAGCGGCAGGTGGCGCGGATGGCGCTGGTGACGGTGGCGCGCGACCCCGGTGGACTGGTGCTGGCGCTGGCGGGCCAGGGCGCACACGCGGTCGCCCTGCCGCCCGTCGACGGCGCGCGGCGGATGGTGCGGGTATGGAAGGACAGCGTGCCGGCCGTCGATGCGGGCGATGCCGTGGCCGGCTGGCTCACCGCCGCGCTGGGCCGCCCCTGCCGGCTGGTCTATCTGCATGATGCCGGGGCACGGCCGGCCGACCCGGCATTCGCGCCGGCGGGGGCCACCGTGGGGTTCGCGGACGGATTCGCCGTGCTGGTGGCCAGCCGGGAGTCGCTGGGGGCGCTGAACCGCGACCTGCCGACTCCCGTGCCGATGGATCGTTTCAGGCCCAATCTGGTGCTGGAAGGGGCCAGGCCGTGGGCTGAGGATGGCTGGCGCCTGCTGGCTGTGGGCGCGGCGCTGCTGCGCATCGTCAAACCCTGTTCGCGCTGCATCATGACGACCATCGACCAGAAGACGGCCGAAATTCCCGACCCGCGCGAACCGCTGGCGACGCTGGCCCGCACCCGCCGCGCCAGAGGCGGGGTGATGTTCGGCCAGAACGCGGTCGTGGTGCGGCCCGGCCGGGTCGCGGTGGGCGATGTGGTAAGGGTGCTGGAAGAGGGGCCGTCGAACCTCGTGGCGGCCTGAAGGCGGCCGTCAGGCCGACTTCGCAAGCAGCTTCTTAGCGGCCCAGGCGCGGGGCGATCTCGGGCAGCAGGCCGATCAGGTCCGTGACCTCGCGCTTCGACAGGCCCGAGGCCTGCAAATCGACCTCCCGCCCGGCCAGCACGTCGCGCAAGGCCCGCAGGGCGGGGCCGGACAGCAGGGCGGCTTCCTGCATGTAGTCGCGGAAGGCCTCGAAGGTCAGCGGCACCCAGCGCTCGACCAGATTCAGGATCGTGTCGGCATAGGCCCGGATTTCATACTGCGCGTGGGCATCGGCACGCAGCCGCAGGAAATGCAGCAGATTCCACAGGTTGAGCTGCCAGTAGAACTGCGTCATCACATTGACCGGCAGCGTCATGCGCGCCAGTTCGCGCGCCACCACCGGGCGGGCGGGATCGACGACATTCCCGTCCTCGTCCTGGTTCAGCATCTCCAGGTAATGGTCGTAGCAGCGGGTCGCGTCCTCGCGCAGCAGGTCCAGCACATGCTGGGCGGCATCGGCGGGCAGGCTCTCGCCGCGCCCCTGCTTGTTGCTGGCGGACTGGTGGGCGATGTCCTCGGGGCGGGGGAAATAGAATTCCTTCTCCAGCACCGAATAGCGGGCCGAATATTCGTTGATGCTGGCCGTGCGGTGGCGGAACCACTGGCGGGTGACGAAGATCGGGGCGCGGACGTGGAACTTGGCCACCGCCAGTTCGAACGGGCTGGTATGCCGGTGGCGCATCAGGTAGCGGATCAGCCCCCGGTCGTCCGACGTGCTGCGGGTGCCGCGCCCGTAGGAGACGCGCGCGCCCTGCACGATGGCTTCGTCACCGCCCATATAGTCGACCAGCCGGACGAATCCGGTGCCCAGCACCGGCTGGGGCTCGTACAGCACCTCTTCGATGGCGGGAACGACCGTGCGGCGCGTCTCGGCCCAGTCGGCGCGGGCGGCGTCGATTTCCGATTTCTGGTCCGTTGAAAACATTGCCGCGCTCCGTGCCTGCCGCTGAGTCCAAGGGCGCGCATACCACGAATCACCGGCCACGGACACGGCTTGCCACCGGGAGGCGCCATCCTTATATACCGGGGTGCCGGAGGGGCTTGCTCCTTGGCTATGGCGATAAACGGCACGTGGAATAAGTGTAGTGGACCCGGGGGCAGTACCCGGCGTCTCCACCAGAACTCTCTCCGTCACGACCCTTCGGGGCAGGGGAGCATGGGGACGAAACAGGCTCGACACGCATGGTAAAGACCTGCCTTTTGCCCGGCATTGTACCGCCGTCATCGGGCTAACTTACAAGTGCCAACGATAACTCTGAGGTGCTCGCTGTCGCTGCATAAGTGACAAGCGCGGTTCGGGAGGGCACCGGGCAACAGAAGCCCTCCCACTTCACCGCCAGATCATGCCATTATTCTTCCTGCGGTTGTGATGTCTGACCTGCCGTGGCAGCCCTTGTGCGCCCGCGCGGTTTGACGCATGGCTGAAGGCTGTGGCAGGGCGTGGCGCGACCCACACGGCCATCATGGCCCGGTCGACCCCCACCGGGGCGGCCGGACGGTACGGAGTATCCCGCATGTCCGACGATCGCGACGAGGAAAACGGTTTCGACACCATGATTCCGGAAAGCCTCCTCCCCTACGATTCCTGGATCGAGGATGCGTATCGGGGCGTGATGCTGCGCGCGCTGGAGCATGTGGGCCGCGAGGGACTGCCCGAGGGGCACCATTTCTACATCACCTACCGCACCGACTGGCCGGGCGTGGTGCTGCCCGCCCGCCTGCGTGCCCAGTATCCGCACGAGATCACCATCGTGCTGCAACACCAGTTCTGGGACCTGAAGGTGGATGAGGATGCGCAGACCATTTCGGTCGGTCTGTCCTTCGGCGGCGTGGGATCGATCCTGGTCATTCCCGTCGACGCCGTGACCGCCTTCGCCGACCCGCATATCCGGCTCGCGCTGCGCTTCACCCCGCCCGAGCCGGCGCACGAGGAGGAGGCACCGGCCGAACTGGCGGCCCCGGTGCAGGAAGCCCCGGAAAACGCCCCCGCGGCCTCCGGGGACGCGCCGTCCTCGCCACAAGTGGTCAGCCTGGCCGCGTTCCGGAAGAAAGGTTCCGGCCCAGGCTGAACCGTACACCATCCGGGGGGCCCGGATGCGGCCGGGCTCTCCGTGCATCGCCACCACCCGGAAGCAATCCGGGGGAGACAGGCACACAGAGGGAGACTGTCCATTGAATGCATCCACCCCCCCCAAGCCACCGTTGAAGCCGTTCGTCTACGGCCCGCTCTTTCCGCTCCACGATGACGACACGCCGTACCGGCGGCTGGACATCGAAGGGGTCCACACCAGCGTGTGCGACGGCCGCACGGTGCTGCATGTCAAGCCCGAGGCGCTGAGCGAACTGGCTGCCCGGGCCTTCCACGACATCGCGCATCTGCTGCGCCCCGACCATCTGGCCCAGCTTGCCAAGATCCTGAAAGACGCCGAAGCGTCGGACAATGACCGCTTCGTGGCGCTGGACCTGCTGAAGAACGCCTGCATCGCCGCCGGCGGCGTGCTGCCGATGTGCCAGGATACCGGCACCGCCATCGTCTACGGCAAGAAGGGCCAGCGCGTCTGGGTGGACGGCAACGAGGAAGAGGCGTTCTCGCGCGGCGTCTACGACACCTATACCCGCACCAGCCTGCGCTATTCGCAGATGGCGCCGCTGTCGATGTTCGAGGAAGTGAATACCGGCACCAACCTGCCGGTGCAGTTCCATATCTCGGCCACGCCCGGCGACTACCATGCCGAGCAGATGGACCTGATGTTCGTCGCCAAGGGCGGCGGTTCGGCCAACAAGACCTTCCTGTTCCAGGAAACCCGTGCCCTGCTGTCCACCAAGGAAAACCTGCTGAAATGGCTGGACGTCAAGGTGCGCACGCTCGGCACCTCGGCCTGCCCGCCCTACCATCTGGCGGTGGTGATCGGCGGCATGTCGGCCGAACAGACGCTGGAGACGGTCAAGCTGGCCTCCACCAAATGGCTGGACACCCTGCCGACCGAAGGAAGCCCGCAGGGCCACGCCTTCCGCGACCTGGAGATGGAGCAGGAAATCCTGAAGCTGACCCAGGGCCTGGGCATCGGCGCGCAGTTCGGCGGCAAGTATTTCTGCCATGACGTGCGCGTGGTGCGCCTGCCGCGCCATGGCGCGTCGCTGCCCGTGGGCATCGGCGTGTCGTGCTCGGCCGACCGGCAGATCAAGGCCCGCGTGACGGCCGACGGCTTCTTCCTCGAACAGCTCGAAACCGATCCCGCGCGCTTCCTGCCCGAGACCACCGACGAGCATCTGGGCGGCGAAGAGGTGCAGATCGACCTGAACAAGCCGATGACCGAGATCTGCAAGCAATTGTCGCAGTACCCGGTCAAGACCCGCCTGTCGCTGACCGGCACCGTGGTCGTGGCGCGCGACATCGCCCACGCCAAGTTCCGCGAGCGGCTGGAACGCGGCGAGGGCCTGCCGCAGTATCTGAAGGATCATCCGGTCTACTACGCCGGCCCGGCCAAGACGCCGGACGGCCTGCCGACCGGCTCGTTCGGCCCCACCACCGCCGGGCGCATGGACAGCTATGTCGATATGCTCCAGGCTGCCGGTGGATCGTACGTCATGCTGGCCAAGGGCAACCGGTCGAAGGCGGTGCGCGAGGCGTGCCACAAATATGGCGGCTTCTATCTCGGCTCGGTCGGCGGCCCGGCGGCCCGGCTGGCCAAGGACTGCATCCGCAAGGTCGAGGTTCTGGAATATCCGGAACTGGGCATGGAAGCGGTCTGGAAGATCGAGGTCGAGAATTTTCCGGCCTTTATCGTCATCGACGACAAGGGCAATGATTTCTATGAAGGTCTGACGGGCTGAGCCTGGGGGATCACCCCCGGCTTTCCGTCTACAAGGAGATCCCCGTTCCATGCGCTTTACCGTCGATCGGCTGGACCACGTCGTCATCACCGTCCGTGACCTGGAGGTTTCGGCGTCCTGGTATCAACGGGTTCTGGGCATGGAGCGGGAGGAATATGGCCGCAACAACCGCACGGCGCTGAAATTCGGCGGCCAGAAGCTCAACCTCCGCCCCCATGGGGCGGAAGGCTGGGCCACGGCCACCGACGCGCTGCCCGGCACCAACGATCTGTGTTTCATCACCGCCGTCTCCAGCGGCGATGTGGTCGAGCATCTGGAGGGATGCGGCGTCCGCGTCACCGACGGGCCGGTGGCCCGCCTGGGGGCGCTGGGGCCCGTCACCTCGGTCTATTGCGAAGATCCCGACGGCAATCTGGTCGAGATCGCCTCCTACCAGGGCTGATCGTGGCGGGGCCGGCTTCCGTTTCCTCCACGGCGCCCGATCCGGCATGCTATCCCCAGCCGCATGACCGGCCGCTGGCTGGCGCGCCTCACCCCGACCGGCTGGTCCATCCCCGCCTCTATGCCTGCGAATGCGCGGGCACCGCGCTGCTGATGGTCTTCGGCCTCTCCACCAACATTCTGCTTGGCGCGGCCGGCAGCCCGGTTGGGCGGGTGCTGGCGGCCCATCCCGCGTTGCAGGTGGCATTGCAGGGGCTGTTCTTCGGGCTGGGCGGAACGCTTGCCGCGCTCTCGCCTTTCGGCCGGGTCAGCGGCGGGCATGTCAGCCCGTCGGTGACGCTGGCTTTTACCCTGATGGGGCGCCTGGCCTGGCGCGACATGCTGGGCTACATCGCCGCCCAGTTGGCGGGGGCGGTACTCGGCACCGGCCTGGTGGCACTGGCGGGGCTGATCTGGCCGCGCTGGGCGGCGTGGTCGCACGCCACGCATTTTTCCGCGACCTTGCCGTCGGCGTGGGTGCCGCTGGGCTGGGCTTTCACGGGCGAAATCTGCACCACGGCGCTGCTGATCGGCAGCCTGCTGTTCATGGGGGGCACTGCCCGCTTGCGCTGGGTGACGCCGCTGGTGGCCGGCCCGCTGTTCTTCATGCTGAATCCGTTCGAAGCGTGGCTGTCGGGTGACAGCACCAATCTGGCCCGCAGCCTGGGGCCGGCGCTGTTCTCCGGCCAGTGGCGCGGGTTCTGGATCTACGGTCTGGCGCCTTTCGCCGGTGTGGCCCTGATGGTGGGGTTGGTGCGGCTGGGCATTCTGGGCGCGATCGAACTGCACGAGGCCCGGCTGGCCCATTTCGGCCATCACGGCCGCGCGCCCTATCTGTTGCCCTGGCGGCGGCCGGGCCGAGGCTGAAGGCGCGTCCACGGCGCAGCCAAACCGTTCGCAGTGCATTGTAAAAACGTTTTCAAAAAGAGAAAGAAGATTATAATCGACGAATAATAAAATATATTACATTTTCGCTTTAAAAATATAATTAAATCGCATATTATTCTACCGTTTTTTGTTAAAGTTTCATTTAGTTTTCTGGTAGCGTATATTATATTCTTGATTCTCTCGCTGTCGGCATTCGATAGGCGAATTGCTATTTCAAAAAGGATGATATCCGCGCCCTGGTGCTCCAGCGCGTGGCGGGGATTGCCCTGGGGTGTGAGGATCTGGTCGATCACGACCGCCTCCGACACGATCCGGTCCTGGCGATACTGGCTGGCAAGCTGGACGCGCGCCGTGCCAGGTGCGCGCCGCTGGCAGGCAAGAGCACGCTGAACCGGCTGGAACTGAGCCGCGCGGAACCCGGTCGTTACCACCGGATCAAGCACGACCCGTCAGCGATCGAAGCCCGGTTCGTCGATATCTTTCTCGACGCCCACCGCGCCGCCCCCGCGTGCGGATCCTGCTGCGCGCCGATACCGGGATTTCCGCTGGCTGACGAAACAGACACCGCAAGGCGTCATGTCCACGCGTCTGATCCGCGTCAAAGCGGGCATGGATGGCGCGTGCCCAAAATTCGGTTTCCCGTTACGAAAACAGATCAGAACTGCTCGCAACCAGTTGACGGCGCTCCGTCAGACCGCCCCACATCATCGTGTGAGAAATGCGGGATATTGATCCGAAGACCTCTTTGACGCTCATGGGGATGTATATGTACACGCCGGGAGACGGTTCACTGGGTGTTTACGGAGAAAAGAAGGAACGGTCGCTGGACACGCGTCACCCCGTGGTTGAATCGCGCCAGTCGATCGAGCTGGGCGACCGGGAGCCATAGCCGTCCATCTCGCGCAAGGAATGGCGCGTCCGCCCAGTGCAGGCGGCGATCCGACACGAGAGACACGATCGTCCCTGCCGGATCGCGCCGGTAAACAGTCTCATCTTTCAGGGCGATGAAATAAAGATTCCCGTGTTTATCCATCGCACTGCCGCCGATCGGAGGGAGATCGGCCCAAGGAGTCACGGATGCGGCAAGCGTCGTGGGCGATATCGCGGGATCGTCCAGAAGTGAGGTTGGTACCTTCGACCACGGACCTTCGAGCGGCCCGAAATACAGGTATTTCCCGTCCGGACTGACTTCGAGTGGATCGGCATTGACCAGAAGCGGAATCCCATTGGCGTTTCTGACGACTTCGCCGTCGATGATGATCGGTCGATGCGGGCGTGCCAGCGTGGCTGGGGCGCTGTCGAGAACCCGGCGAAAGATACCCGTGGTGACATCGAGTACCAGAATGGCACCCTTTCCAGCGTCGGTGAGATAGGCATGCGGTCCGTTGAAACGGATATCGTCGATATAACTTCCGGCGGGAGCGACATCCGGACCCATCCGATAGATGCGCAGGATTGTCCCCGTTGCCGGGTCGAGACGGACCAGTTTTGGACCATCCTCGACAGGTGGCCCACCAAATTGCGGTGTCCCTGTATCAACCACCCAAAGTTTGCCTTCGGGGTCGATATGAAGGGCGTTGACGCTGACGAAGCGTTGTTTTGCGTCAAGGCCAGGTTTCCAGGCGTTCCATTCTGAGTTGGGAAAAGGGCGAAGCGAATTTTGTTTTGTAAGCACCGCTACCGCGGGGCCGGAAAAGCCGGTCCAGCGCGGGCCTCCTACGAAGATATGATTGGCAGCCAGGGCGACGGCATTCCAGTCCAGAACCGGGCTTGACGCCTCGACACGAAGTGATCGCGTGTCGGTGGTCTCCGCCCCTATCGCCGAGACATTCCCCAGGACAAGGCTTGCCGCGATCAGAGCGAAACGACAATATGACGTCGACGGAATGGATGGAAACCATGCTCTGAGGTGGCTCATGCTGTCAGAGCTTCGCGATGAATTCGGCTGGTGTGCCGTCTTCAGGATTGACGAAGGTAATGTCATCCTGTGCACGCCGTGGGGTGTCTATGGCAAGGAACACCACAGGCGCGCGCAAGATACGCGGCAGGGCGTGAATGGCACGCCTGGGAAAGACAAGAAGCTGTCCCGGCGCGAAAGGTGTTTCGGTGGCCGGGTCGTCTATCCAGAATGTACCCTCGCCGGACAGTACATGCAGGATCTCGTCGCATTGTGTGTGATAGTGGGCGGGTACGCCGCGATAGACGCGAAAGACCCGGATACTCCGGGACGCGGAGTCTGTCAGATACGTGTCCAGAAGCATCGTGTCAGCCGTGTCCGGAAACGATGCTGCGATGGCGTTGAGATCGAAACGACCACCCTGCGGGTCAGATGGAGGCACGTTATTCATGCTCATGACTCCGTCTCCCGCACGGCCCTGAGATCCCGTAATGCTGCGGTGTCCGCTACCTGGTGAAAGGCCACGATTTTTCCATTCCGGATTGTCCAGAAATGAGCGAAAGCAATTTCACCCGTCTTTCCGAGTGTCGTGCGCACCCGATAGAGCCCGGTCGTCGCGACGTTGGCGCCATCGGTTAGAAATGTCTCCGGTATCGTAACGTATTCGGTGAAATGGGTCCTGACCGCCGGGAAAAAACGTTCCGCGACGGCATGTCGACCGACATAACCACCACCCTCGGGAAACGTGTCGAGCACCGACCAGATGATATCGTCATCCAGCAAGGATATGTCGCCGGTCGCATACCAGCGCCGCACCAGATCCGATGATGTCGTGTTCATGTCGATTCTGCCTATTCATTGAAGCCCGCGAGAACGATCTTTCCCTTTGCCCGCCCGCTCTCGACCAGGGCGTGCGCGCGACGCAGATTGGTCGCGTTGATCGGGCCGAAAGTCTTGCCCAGCGTCGTGCGGATGCGCCCACTGTCCACGAGGGCCGCGATCTCGTTCAGCAATTTGCCTTGCTCGGCCATGTCGGCGGTTTGGAACATCGGGCGTGTGAATGTCAATTCCCAATGCAGTGACAGGCTCTTGCGCTTGAACGGCAGCGCGTTGAGGGCCTGCGGATCGTCGATCAATCCGAAATGTCCTTGTGGCGCCAGCAATTCCACGATATCGGCGAGGTGCTGGTCCGTCTGCGTCGTGGAGAAGACGAAGCCGGGTGCGCCGGTCGGAAGGTGCGCGACCTGTCCGGCGAGGGAATGCCGATGGTCGATCACGTGATGCGCGCCGAGGCTGCGGACCCATTCCTGGGTCTCGGGGCGCGAGGCGGTGGCGATGATCGTAAGGTTGGTCAGCGCACGGGCAAGCTGGATCGCGATCGAACCGACGCCGCCCGCGCCGCCGACGATCAGCAGGGACGGCACGGTACCGGGAACCGGGCGGCGGATGTCGAGCCGGTCGAACAGCATTTCCCATGCCGTGATCGCGGTCAGCGGCAGGGCGGCGGCCTGCGTCCAGTCCAGCGATTTCGGTTTGTGGCCCACGATCCGTTCATCGACCAGATGGAACTGGGCGTTGGTCCCCGGGCGATGCAGCGATCCGGCATAGAAGACTTTGTCGCCGACCGCGAAATGGCGGACATCCGGCCCTGTTGCCGTCACGATTCCCGCGGCGTCCCAGCCGAGTACACGCCATTGGCCGGGTTCGGGCGTGGCGCTGGACCGGACCTTGGTGTCCACGGGATTGACCGAAACAGCCCGGACTTCGACCAGCAGGTCGTGCCCGGTCGGCACGGGTTGCGGCAGTTCGATATCCTGCAACGCGTCAGGGTCCGTGATCGGCAGGGGGGGCTTGATAGCCAACGGCACGCATGATGTCCGCTCCATCGTTGAATGGAGGCAGGATGAAGCGTTATGCTGGCTATTCGCAAGAACGCACATATAACGCCCATAGTATCGGAAATGATACCGTCATGCCCCGTATTCGTCACAAGCAGCTCGATTGCAGCCCCGGCTGCGCCGTGGAAGCGACGCTGGAACTGATCGACGGGAAGTGGAAAGGGGTGATTCTCTTCCATCTTCTGCACGGGACGATGCGTTTCAACGCCCTTCGAAAACGTTTGCCGAACGTCACCCAGCGCATGTTGACGGCGCAGTTGCGCGAGCTGGAGCAGGACGGGTTCGTGCTGCGTACGGTCTATGCCGAAGTGCCGCCGAAAGTGGAATACAGCCTGACCGGGCGTGGCCGGAGCCTGGAGCCGGTCATCATGGCGCTGAAGCACTGGGGCGATGCCCATACCCGGTTCGGAAAGGGCGAGGACCAGCCGGCCTCCGTCGCCGGGTCGTTGACGACGATGTGAAGCTATCGGCGGAGAAGGATGCTTCATTTAATAGACGATCGGTCTATATGATGCGCCGCGCCAACGAGATCCTGCGCAAGGAATCGGCGTATTTTGCGATGGCGCAGTTCGACCGCCGCGGGAAATGATGATGTCGTTCATCGACGGCCATCGTGAGGAGTTGGGTATCGAGCCGATCTGCCGCGAACTGGCGATCGCCCCATCCTCCTGTCATGAACATGCCGCGCGTGCGTCCATCTGATGCACGACGTGATAGCCGTAGCAGATCCCGCCGCCGGACTTTTCCGCTTCGACCCGGCTACGCAGGCCGCGATAGGTCTTCATGACCCCATCCTTGAGGAACAGGGCATTCATCTTCGGATTTCCATGGTCGGCGACGTACGGCGGCACTTTTCTTCTGTCGGGCGAGGGTGATGAATTCCGCCTTGACCTTCGCCGGTATCTCGATCCCGACGGTATCGCCGGAAGGCGGCGTGTGCGTGATCGGCAGAAGCACGACAGCGGAGCCCGCGGCACGCTGTCGCTGGCCGCGACGAGGCAGGCGGGACAATCCTTGCCCTGATCCAGTCCCCGCGCGGCTTCATGCGTCCATAAATAATCGTAACGGCCTACGATGCGTGGTTTGGGTTCGGGAAACGACACGGACGGCCCCTTATTTCAGCAACTCGTCGAGATGGGGATGTTCGGGGCAGGGTCATGCTCGACGCGGTGGGACGCGAAGTCGGGAAGGAGGTCATCCACGTCGCGACGAATTTACGGGACAATACGGGGGTCGCGGCGCTTGATTGGGGCATGTTCGCCCATATTTCCGTCATTGCCGCCATCGCCATCGCCATCGCCATCGCCATCGCCATCGCCATCGCCATCGCCTTCACCCTCGCGCCGACCCAGGCGCGGGTCTTCGTCGCCAGCTCCGATGTGCCGCCGCCCTGGGGTTCGTAGCAGGGGATATGGAACCGCTCTGGGAATCGAGCGTTCTGGCGCTGGTCTGCGACGGTTGGGAATATTCCCGACTCGACATGCTGGCTGATGTGTCGACATCCCTGATCAACCAATGGGAAGATATCTATACCGCCGTGCCGGACCCGTTCTTGAAGCCCGCCATCGAGAGCCTTTTGCAGCGCAGCAGGCCGCCAGGGCAGCTAGCCCTCCACCGCGGCGGCTCCTCGTATCGCCTTGCCGGCGACCAGAATGGCTGACCTGACAAAGGCGTCAGCGGCCAGTATCGCCGATCTGGCCGATAGCGGTGTGTTCCAGGCGCTGGAGAACCTGACGGAGCAGGTGCGCGGCCTCATCGCGAACCGCCCCGTCGCTTTGCTCGACTGGCCGAATTACGAGAATTCCGGGGATCACCTCATCTGGCTGGGCGAGAAGACTCTGCTGCGCGCGCACTTACAGTGCAACATTGTCTACGAAGCCAGCCTCCGAAATTTTGATTTCTACGCCTTCAATCAATTGCCAGACGATACCGTGATCCTCTTTCAGGGCGGCGGCAATTTCGGCGACCTTTACAGCCACCATCAGCGCCATCGGGAATCCATCATTGCCGGTTATCCGGAGCGGCGCATTATCCTGCTCCCCCAGAGCATTCATTACGAGACCGCGGTCGGTATCGAGCGGAGCCGGGCAATTCTGCAAGGCCATCCCGATCTGCACGTTTTTGCACGCGACCATGAAAGCCTCGCCATCGCGCGCGACCGCCTCGGGCTAAGGCAGGCCCAGCTCGGCATCGACTGCGCCTTCTTTCTGACCGCCGTCATTCACCGGCTTCTGGCGACACTGCCCGCCCCCGACCGATGCCTGGTTGCTTTGCTGCGCGACGACGCCGAGCGCCTTCCCCATGGCCTGGGAACGACCTTGGCTCGGGAGGATTGGAGTTCCGTGCACGGGGTGGAGGATAATGCCAATGTACAGGCAGAGGCAGCCCTCCACAGCCTCAATCTGGAGGAGATGTTCGACACCGCCTTCGA
Source organism: Gluconacetobacter sp. (assembly GCF_047721585.1). Classification (NCBI taxonomy): domain Bacteria; kingdom Pseudomonadati; phylum Pseudomonadota; class Alphaproteobacteria; order Acetobacterales; family Acetobacteraceae; genus Gluconacetobacter; species Gluconacetobacter sp. Next base: position 14,557 of record NZ_JBDNXE010000014.1, on the reverse strand, counting down.
CCGCATTTCATGGCAGCGCCTGTATCGTGCCGTCGAGATCCTGGCGCCTGGAACGCTGATTCTTACCGACCGTCTGCACGGGCATGTGCTCGCACTGATGATGGGCAAGCCCCATATTCTCCTCAACAACCGGATTGGCAAAAACCGCAATTTCTTGAACGCCTGGACCGCCAGATCCGGCCTGGTTCGCTATATTGATCAATCCCAGGACAGCGCAGAGCTTCTCATGCTGGAAAATTACGAATTGGCACTGCAAGCCAAGGAGCGCGATCTCCAGGCCAAGGAGAGCGACATTCAGGCGAGGGATGAAACAATTGCGGCCCTAACGGCCGAACGAGACAGTGCCCGCGCAGAGCAGGCGCGACTGCGCGCCGAGCTTCTCGACACCGAGAGCCTGCGGGCGGCAATCGCGGCCGAACGAGACAATGCCCGTGCAGAGCAGGCGCGACTGCGCGCCGAGCTTCTCGACACCGAGAGCCTGCGGGCGGCAATCGCGGCCGAACGAGACAATGCCCGTGCAGAGCAGGCGCGACTGCACGCCGAACTTCTCGACGCCGAGAGCCTGCGGGCGGCAACCACAGCCGAACTCGACCGGACACGAAAGGACAAGGACAGCGCGCAGCAACTGGGCGCCCGCCTTCATGCCGATCTGCAACTGGCCATGGCCCGTGCGCTGACGCTCGATGCGGAACTGGTCACAAGCCGCGCGACCGGAATTGGTCACGAAGAACTGGCACGCCTGCATCACGCGCTCGCCCAGGCTGAAAACAACGCGGCCGAAGGGCAGATCGCGCGCGGCCATGTCTCGGCGATCCTGGCCTCCACCTCATGGCGGATCACAGCCCCCTTGCGGTTCGTGGGCAAAATCTTCCGCTAGGGGCGGGACGCGCGGGCCTGTCGGCGCATCTGGACAATGGCTTGGCTATAAGGGATGTAATAGAGGCGCTCCGTGCTCGGCAAGGCGCCGATAGAGGTCTGTTTGAAATGTCGATTGTGCTGTCATGACTGCTGACACCCGTCCCGAATTGCCCAGCGGATTGCCCATTTCCGGACATGAAGACCAAAGCGCGCAGGCCATTCGGGAAGCCGTGCTGAAGCGCGAAATTGCGCGATTGACCCGCGAGCGGAACAGTCAGGCGGACAGGGCCAATGCCCTGCAGAGCAAGCTTGCGATTCTGCGCTATGGCGACGCTCCCGTCGTGCCGCCGCTCGTGCCACAGGCGATGGCGGACAGTGACGAACTGGCGGCCCTGCGCGCCAGCCTCGCCGCCAAAGATGCGCTCATCCGTGGACTTTTTCAATCGACATCATGGAAACTGACGGCTCCGGTGCGGGCGCTCGCCGCCTGGCTCGGGCGAGGCAAACCGCCCATTATGGAAGCCGCCATTCAAGCGACCACTCTCTCGCCGCGGGCCTTTGCGGGACAATCGCCCATACCGGATGCCGCCGGCCTGGTGAGATCGGCCGAACGGCTCGCGGCTAAGACCCATCAAGCGCCGACCACAGCGGGGCGCGGCGTGGTGCTGGTTGTCGCCGATTTTCTGCCACTCTACGATCAACAAAGTGGCGGCCTGCGCCTGAAAACCCTGATGGCCCTGATCTGCGCCCTGGAATGGGACGTGGTCTTTTGTTCCTTCACGCCCGCCGAGCAATCCCCCGGCCCGCTGGCAACGGAAGCCGGCCGCCTGCGTTACGAAAACGCGCTCCGGGAGATTGGGGTCAGCCGTTTTCTGTATGGAAACGAGGACGCCCGGGCCTATCTGGCGCAATCGGGGCGGGACGTTCGATACGCCTTCATCAGCTTCCCCAGCATCGCCATGGCATTCATTCCACTGGTCCGGCTGCACTGCCCCTGGGCGCGTATCCTTTATGATATGGTGGATTTCCATTATCTGCGCATGAGCCGCGAAGCGGAGCTGATCGGCGACCCCACGCTGCGCGCGGCTGCGGAAGCCACCTTGGCACAGGAACTGTCCTGTATCGCCACCGCCGATCTCACCTTCGCAGTGACGGAGGACGAAAAGGCGGCCTTGCTGCGCCATGCCCCCGATGCCGTGATCGACGTTCTGCCCAATGTCTTCGATATGCCGGCCGATGAGCCACCGGGTCCCGCCGGCCGGCGCGATCTGCTGTTCGTCGGCGGCTTCTGGCACAAGCCGAACGGCGATGCCGTGCGCTGGTTCGTCAAGGAAATCTGGCCTGAGTTGCATCGTGAAATGCCGGATCTGGTGTTCCGCGTCGTCGGCGCCAATGCGGATGCCGATATCCTCGCCTTTGACGCCATGCCGAATATTGAAATCCTGGGCTTCGTGCCGGATCTGACCGAGTTGCAGCGCACGTCGCGGGTCTTTGTCGCCCCGTTGCGCTATGGCGCAGGCATGAAGGGCAAGGTCGGCCAGAGCCTGGCGCATGGGTTGCCCGTCGTGGCCACCCCCGTCGGCGCGGAAGGCATGGCGTTGGAGCACGGCGTCAATATCATGGTAGCCGAAACGCCGCAGGACTTCGCGCGTCAGGTGATTCAGCTCGTGCGGGACGACGCTTTGTGGCTCGCCCTGCAAAAGCAGGGCCGCGCCCTGATCGCCGACACGCTGTCGACCGATGTGGTGCGACGCAAGCTGGGCGATATCCTCCGTGACTGAGATTCTGATCGCGGGCATCTATCTGGCTGATCGTCCGAACACAGCGGCGCATCTCATCTATGAATTCGCGGGCGCACGTCGCACGCGCGTCACGCAGCGATGGGTGGCGCTGGCGGCGGACCGTCCTGGGGATTGCGACCTGCCCTGCACCATCTCGATCCGGCTACAGCGCACGCCGAAATTTCTTCTGGTCAACGACCTGACCGCCGATGCCGCACGTTTCGACTGGATCCTGCTGGTCGATGACGATGTCGAACTGCCGCCGGATTTCATCGACAGTTTTATCGATCTGGCCGAGCGTTATGACTTCGCGCTCTGCCAGCCCGCGCGAACCGTCGATAGTTACATCGACCATCCGCTGGTGATGCAAAACCCCGGCGTGAAGGCGCGGCAGACCCGTTTCGTCGAGATCGGGCCGGTGACGGCGATCCGGCGGGACGCCGCGCAGCTCATTCTGCCCGTCGCGGCCGATTGCGGCATGGGTTGGGGGCTGGACTATGTCTGGCCCCGCGTGATGGAAGATGCGGGGTTGAGGATGGGTATCGTGGATGCGACGCCTATTGCCCACAGGATGCGCCGTCAGGTCAGCGGCTACGGGTATGACGATGCGGCACGCGGCATGAGCGAGGTTCTGGCGGCCAATCGTCACCTGACGCGCGACCAGGCTTTCCAGGTGCTCGATGCTTATGTTTGAGCCGACAGGACTGCCGGCGACGCCTGAAATCTCGGCGATCCTCACCACCTATAACCGCGCCCATCTGCTGCCTCGCGTGCTGGAGGGGCTGGCGGCGCAGCGCCTCGCGGCGCATCGTTTCGAGATTGTCGTCATTGACGACGGCTCAACGGACGAGACACAGGCCATTCTCGCCGCCTGGGCGGAACGCCTGCCCATGCGCGTCTTGCGTCAGGCCCAGAGCGGACTTGCTGCCGCCAAAAATCTGGGGATTTTCGCCTGCCGCGCGCCGATCATCGTTTTTCTGGACGATGACGACGTGGCGGACAGCAATCTGCTGACCGGGCATCTGTCAGCCCATCTGCGCCATCCGGATGTCAATGTCGCGGTTCTGGGCCATACCGATCTGGCGGCGGATATCGCCGATCTGCCGGTCATGCGTCATGTCACCGGCGCGGGCAGTCAGCTTTTTTCCTATGGTTGGATGAAGCCCGGTCAGATGCTCAGCTACCGGGAATTCTGGGGTGGCCGCAGCTCATGCAAGCGGGCTTTGCTGACCGAACACGGCATCTTCAATCCGATCTTCCGCTTCGGTTGCGAGGATATCGAACTGGCTTGGCGTCTCGCGCCAATGGGATTGCGGGTGGTGTATCAACCCTCGGCCCGCGCGACCATGATCCGCGGCCTGACATTCCGCGACTTTTGTCATCGCGCCCGCCGGCAAGGTCGGTCGCAATGGGCCTTCGCCAACCTGCACGGCGCGCAGGAAGTGCGGGATTATTGTGAGATAGACCAGGCGCTGGCGCTTTGGCCGAAAGTAGCCGCGGACATCACAGGCATTCTGCGTTGGGTTGAAGGGCTCGATGCCATGATGCGGGCGCGCGGGACCGCCGTGCCGGCCCTCGCGACCGATACGCAGGCGGACATCGACGAGGCCTATGCCACGGCCTTTTTCCTCTGCCGGGTACAAGGCATCGCGGAAGCCGCCGGTCTTCCGCCGATCTTCAAGCGCCCTGAGGATCTACCCGTGTCACGGATGGATTTTCTGGACTGGGGCGTGCAATCGGATGGCAAGACGCTGTGACTGCCGCCAGGGTGAGCCGGCCTCATCCAGGCTCGGGCAGTTATACCGACGTGCGGAGAGGTGTGTACCGGCTTGGTGCCGCGCCTGCCTCTCGGCCGTCTACAGATGATCACAAAGGGCAAGAGGCCGGAGGCGGGAGACACCTCACCCCATTCATTCACGATGAATCCCCATAGACCTTAGGCTAGGAACCCAGGGCCGACGCTGCGCACGCGATTCCTTCCGCGCGGTGAGCCCAGTCGCTTGTTCCGTCGGCCGAATGCCCAGACGCACCCACGCCAGTCAGTGTGATGCCCACGATCATGAGAAGCAGCGACGGCCACAATTTTCGGGCTTGAAGTGCACCGGGCTCCCCCATGCTGAACGCCGCGATCAGGACGGGCGCCAGCACCATTTCCATGGTCTCCATCGACGAGCTGTCCTGGCGCAGAAAATCCATGGCCGCCTCGTCCTGTTCCGACAGGCGTGCGACGCATTTCACCTGCATCTGCATGCTGCCTTCGATCATGCCGGCCTGCATGATCGTGGCGTCGATAGCGTGGTGGCGGGTCAGGATCGACTGCCTGTCGATCTGGAGGCCCGATTTGAACGCCCGGTTCGTGTTGGCGATGGCGGCATCCAGTTCCTTCACCGACAGGTCGCGCGGAGTGTCGGCGATATCCAGCGCCGTGGGCAGCAGGCCGGCCGAAGGTGCCAGCTTGATCCGCCCCAGCCCTTCCAGCAGGCGCAGGGGATGGCTTTCGTTGCTGGGGTCGTTCGGTGCGCCGATCAGGCCCCCCTTCGGCAAGTCCGGCACGGACGGCCAGCAGATGCAGACACCAGCCGCGATCCTGCTTGGTGAAATCCTCTTGACCGGCTGCGCGCTGGCCCGTCCTTTACCCCCAGGACATGTCATGAAGGAGAAATGCATGTTTTTGTTCGGGATAGGTGCGATGGTCTCCGCGGTCCTGTTTGGTCTGTGGTTGTGGATCGACGATCAGGCCGCGACCGAGGAGAGCCCGAAAGGCAGCCGCGATGCCCAGGAAGCGGATGCCGAATTCGAACGGACGATGAAAGACATCGAAGACGGAAAGTAGGGGAAGACGGAAAAAAGGTAGGGAGCATACGTTTCGCACGCTCCCCGGCCGGGGATGGCCGCGACAGATGCCATGATATGGTATGGGGCCAAAGGATCGCAGGCTTGCCGGCTCTCAGGTCGTGTTCTCGCCGGCCGGAAGATCCTGATCGAAGAGCATGCGTGCGGTTGCCGCCGGACAATCGAGATGCACCTGATCGGTGATTTTCACGATATGGCTTGTGGGCAGATAATGCGTGTCGCCGTCTGCCGGTGTGTCTTCAAGCAGCAGGCGCGTTGCGCCCTCCACGCCGCGAATCCTGCCAACCGGATGGCCATCGGCACCGACGACGGACATGCCGGCGTGAATATCGGATAGCGCGATCATGGGCCTCTGCTCCTTGTTTCGCCGTAAGGCAAAAACAACGACGCGGCCCGTAGAAGGATGCCCCTGCGATCCGCTCTTTCATGCGCAGAGCATGCCATGCCGCCCCGGACGCGCGGCGTGCGACAGAGGATCTGAAGCTGTAATGCTCTGATTGTAGGGAAATTTTATGGAAATGGTGCCAAGGGCACACTCATATTATGAAATTATCTATATGATAATAAACAACAAATTATCATTAAATTGATGACAACACCCCCATATATACTCCGACTTGAGAATGATTGAGAATAAAATGGACTATTTTTAATATTCTGTCAGCTTTTGCCGTCGTGCTTTATCAAGCAAGCATGCTTCGGATCATAGGCGTAGCCGGTAATCGTCCCGTCCTTGATTTTGCCCACGGCGTCGTCGATCACGAAGAGCGGCACGAGGAACCATTCGCGGGGAATGACGGGATTGCCGAACCTGTCCTTGATCTCGATGTCCAGCCGAGCCGGGTCGAAAATGCGGTGGATCAGGTTTTCCAATCTGGTGCGGTTAATGTTGAACAGCTTATATGTCGCCACGACTTCCACATCCGCCAGCAGGAAAGTCGCATCGAGTTTCGCATTGGCTATCCGCTTGGCAACATCCCCACCGGTTACGCCGATCTTGTGAACGAGATCGCGATGGGCGGCGACAACCGGATTGTCCGACTTGCTCCTCAGAACATAAATAGTCCCGCTCTCCAGATCATCGTCCCCACTTTCTCCGGAGAACAGTGGACCGGCGCTAGGTTCCGACACACGACGACTGGTCTCGTCTTTGTATAAGGCGCGTTGGAGAGAACGGAGCAACAGATTGCTCTCTGTGCCATTGGAGTAGATAACACGAAGGCGGGCGTCGCTCTCGCCATTGGGTGCCTTGAATGCCTCTCCAACCTCCGCGACATAAGCAACCTGACCGCCGAGGATGAAAAACTCCCCGGCCTTGATGTCGGTCTTGAGGAAACCAGCCTCCTTGCGGATCGGCCGGGTGATGCGGGTGCCAGTGTCAATGTCCGCCTGCATTTGTGCGAACAAGGGCTTAAAGCGATCAAAGTCCTCGCATCGTTCCCTGTTGGCGATCTCCTCGGCGGCCTTCTTGTCCGCCGTCGAACGGACATGACGAAGATCGGTGACGCTGCCCGGAGCAATCTCGTCCACGCCTAGCTGGGCCAGCAACTCATCGTCGCTTATCTCCTCGTCGAGGCTGAGGACAGGACCGGCATCGGCAAGAATCCCCTGATGATCCATGGGCTCCAGCAGAATCATGCAATTCGCCTGCGTGCGAAGACGATCCAGCCGGACAGCATAGAGCCGCTCGAAAATGTCTCGACCCTCGCCGTGCTGTGGCAGGCGGCCATGCTCCGTCACGAAGCGCTGGATTGCCTCGAAGCCGGCGATGATCCGTTCTTCACGCGGGGTCCGGGCCGCCTCCCTTTTCGTCTCGACCTCGATGCCCAGTTCCGCAAGGAGCGCATCATCCTCGTCAGTGAAGTTTTTAGCCACGGTCTGCCTCCGCTTTCATGCGGGCAAGGAAGGCGACGCCCTCGGCCATGCGCTTTTCCCATGCGTCGGACGACGTGATGGCGGGCAGGCGACCGCGCTCCTGCTTGAACTGCAAGGCGCGTTTGGCGAGCTTGCGCGCTTCCTCCGGGGTCAAGGTCACGGTCTTACCCCCTATCACAGTGGCGATCTGTTGGAGGCTCTCTTCGGTCATTGCCTTGGAGAGAATGGCATACGCCTCGCCGAACGGGTTGATCCGGTCGATCAGGTCGACGTCCAGGTCGCGCACGTTTAGCGCGAACTGACGCACTCCGTCGATCAGGGCTGTGTTCGCCCCAGGCCCTCCTTCTTTGGCAATCTGGGCGGCTTTCTGGGTCAGGTTCAGAGCCGCGATAGCGTGCTGACGGACGGTTTCCTGATCCTCCGCGTCCAGTTCCGGATATTTGTCTTTGATGATCTTGCCCATCCGGACAACGGTCAGTTCCTCGGGCACAAGCTCCTGATCGAACAGCCCGCGCTCGATGGTCGTCTTGTCCTGTACAAAAGCGGTGATGACCTCGTTCAGGTCTTCCTGGCAGATACGGGCGGCTTCCTCGCTTTTGGGCTCGGTCAACCCTTTGATCTCGATTTGGAAGGTGCCACGCTCCTCATTGAACCCGACATTGCACTTGTCGGATTGATAGCCGCCTTCACCATAGTCGAAGTCCGGAGTTGCTTGACTTGCGGGATTTTTGGGCTTGAACTCATAACGAGGCGCCAGAACCTGCTCCATCAGCAGACTGGCGGCGATAGCCTTTAGTGTGTCGTTAACGGCTTCGGTCACAGCGTCCTCAGACGCATCTGGTTCCGCGATCAGGTTGGTGAAACGGGAGCGCGTCTTGCCGGGCGCGTCGCGGGTGGCACGGCCTATGATCTGTACTACCTCGGTCAGGCTGGACCGATAGCCGACCGTGAGCGCATGTTCGCACCAAATCCAATCGAAGCCCTCCTTGGCCATGCCGAGTGCGATGATGATATCCACATAGTCACGGTCCGTCTTCATGGCAGATGCCCGAAGACTTTCCTGAATCCTGGCCTGATGCGCCGGGTCCACGAGGTCGGCGATCCGTAACACCTTGCCCTCCGGTGTTCGGACCAACTGGAAGCCGGTGACGGGATCGGTGCCCTGCCAGTCACCCAGTGATGACAGGATGTGTTCCACCTCCTTGAGTTTGTCTTTGGTACTTTCGCGCGAATTGACGCTCGGAATATGGATGATCGTCTTCTGACTCGGGTCCAGAACCTTCAGGATGTCGTCGGCATAGGAGTCGGAGTAGAAAAAATAACCGATGTCGAGCCGTTTCAGATACTGATAGCCATTCAACTGCTCGTAGTAGGTATAGGTGACGGTATCGAACCTAGCCTCATCGTGCGGGGACAGCACAGCTTCTGCGTCGCCCCGGAAATAGGAGCCAGTCATGGCGACGATATGCACCTTGTCGCGGGCAATGAAGGCCCCAAGATGCAGGCCCAGCTTGTTGTCCGGGTTGGCCGAAACATGGTGGAACTCGTCCACCGCGATCAACCGGTCATCGAAGGCTTCGGCGCCGAACCTGTCCACGGCGAAGCGGAAGGTGGCATGAGTGCAGACCAGAACCCCGTCATCGCTCTCAAGGAATTTGGCGACAGAATTGACCTTGCCGCCATCTGTCCCCGGAGCGTTGCAGAGGTTCCACTTCGGTTCGACGTGCCAGTCAGCCCAGAAACCGGCCCGGCTCAGCGGCTCATCGTTGAAACTGGCGCCGATGGACTTCTCCGGCACGACGATGATGGCCTGTTTCAGGCCCTGATTGGACAATTTGTCGAGTGCAATGAACATGAGCGCCCGGCTTTTGCCAGAGGCAGGCGGCGATTTGATGAGAAGATATTGCTCGCCGCGCTTCTCATATGCGCGCTCCTGCATGGGGCGCATTCCCAAGGCGTTGGCCTTGGTGGAGTTGCCGTTTGCGGCATAGGCGACCGAAACGGAAGGAACAGGAATATTCAAGCCCAGGTCCTTCCGATCAAAACCCGATCAAAAACTCCGGGCCGGGGGCTCCCGCTATAACCCATTGATTTCTTAAACCTTGTCATATCCGATTCCTCCTTTGTCTTCGCTCGGAGTCCAAACCCAATCAAAACGTTCAGAAGGCGCATAACGGCGCATAACGGCGCATAACTCAGCTCATAATATGGCCTTTGTACCCAGCGTATAATATGCGCCACGGCGCTGACCGTGCATGATCAATTTGCTTTCATCCGCCAATCGGCGCAGGAGTTTGGATGCCTGATTGCTGTTCAAATGGCATAATTCAGCAGCTTCGTGCCGCTGTATGCGTTCATGCTGCTGGGCATAACTCAGGACCATTTGCTCGTGCTGCAAAGGACTGAAGCCAACTTGCCGAGTGTAGGCTGCCTGTCTGCCTTCTGCATTGTAAACATCAGCTGACAGCATATAGCTGCGACCCCGTGTCTGACCATGAGCCTGTACTAACCCAGCCTCGATCAGACTTTCCAGAGTTCGCCTTGCCTGAGTGGCATCGCGATGAATATGGTGGGCCAAATCATCGGCACTTACCCTCTTGTGCCGACGGAGCACTGCCAGGGCGATGAGACTGTCAATCGGGAGATCGCGCCCTTGCTCGACTACCAGGCGGAGGAATGCTTCATCTATGTCCATTGTCGAAAGCTGTACGATAACATTGCTCTGGTTTGTGCGGCTGTAATCCGGTTCTGGACGACCAAAACGCAACATGCCGCGATATATCTTGTCGACTCCACGGCCGGAGCGCTCCACAATCCCAATGCGCTTCATGGCATCGGCCAAGGCAGGATTACGTGGACGCGGTTCGGTGGTCAGGAGATTGGCAAGTGTAACGCCATCTACGAGGCCGCCGGGATTGCTGATAGTTAGGCCGTGATCGTCAAGCCTCACATGCACCGCACCCAGTTTGTGGTAATCACGGTGTACAAGAGCGTTAGCGACTGCTTCGCGAAAGGCGCCCATATCTACTTTGGGGGCCGGAACACGGAATAGGCCAATCTGAACTTCATGTTCCGGGTTAAATGGGCGAAAATTCGTCTCCAGCCAATCAAGCATCTTCAATAATGGAAACCGCCGGAATTCATTGAATCTCACTGCCTCACGTTCCAAAACTTGGAATGCAAGTTCATGTGTTGACACCCGGTCATACAAGGCGGTCTCTCGCCCGATCACAAGTAGCCCCGTCAAGGTGGGAACCCGCTCTCCCGCGTCATTACGGACGGTGAAGCGTAACGCGCCATCCAGTGCCTCGTCATCTAGCTCCAACAGCACACGGTCACCACCATAAGTCTGGATGGCCTGGCGCAAGCGTTCACGTTCCAGAGGATCGAAGTCTGCTAGACTAGCGCTGGCCACAGGTTGGGCAGATACATCGTGCAAGCCAAAGTGATTGGCACGGCTACCTCGGTCATGTGGAAGCAACGGCACGCACTCTGGCGTGCCATCATGTTTGATTCGGCGCTGGAGATACATTCCCGCCGATGTTGCCACATCGGACTGGGATTTTGGCACAGTGATCCGCGCGACACGGATGTTAGCAATCTCCACCACCTCGGTCTTCACTGTGAGTGAGGGGGAGGTCCTGGAGGCTATCAGTCCTGGTAGACGATCCAGATTGAAATGTGCGTCATGCAGTCCGGTTGGCGTGCCATCGTCCTCCACTCCAAGCCAAAGTTCGCCGCCTTCGGTATTTGCAAGGCATACAAGAGCTTGAACCAGCTCGTCATCAGGTAGGCGCTTACGATCGCTCTTGAATTCAACCGTCAATGTCTCACGGGCGGGCAACTGGCTCATTTGCGCACCGCCCTGCCTGTCCGTTTTGCCCCTTTCTCAGATGCGGTCATCTTTGTGTAAAGATCGAACAGTTTTTCCAATCGCTCTGTGTCATTACGGAAGCGGCGCCCGATATAGATGCGCTCCAATACCTCATCGTTCCGCTTGTGGGTTTCGCGCAGGTCTGTGGGCATCTTTTCTGGATCGTAGAGTTCAGCAATGGTGGCCGGGAAATGGGCCTCGCGCGCCAACAGGATGTCTTCGGCGCAACGGGTCAGGTCGGACTTCATCTTGTCAGTTAGTGTTGGAACGGGAAACGTGTTCCAGCCAAGAGTGTTAGAATAGCGGTAGTCGGTTTTCAACTTGCCGCAGACGGTACCAATCCAGACGAGATGTAGACGCGACGCGATGAGGGCAAGATTCCAAAGGGGGGCGTCGTAGAGAGCGAAGGCAAGATTGCTGACTATGGTGCTGGCTGGCACATAGCCGACAGGCAAATACTCCCGCGTCTCCGACGATACGCTGGGTACGACAATTACGGTCTCGTCGCCTTTTTGCCTGACTTCGCCAAAACGATAGGGAATGACGGAAAGAGCCTTCGTGGTTGCGCGATTCGATGCTGCTCTTTGTACCCGGACGGCCTCAAATCTCTCCCGCAGCCATTGGTTCTCGTTAGCCGTGCCATATTCGCCAGCGTCAACCCAGATGCACCGCCGCTCCATTCCCCGAATAAATTCCTGCGACCCGACAAATGGACGAACGAACCGTATCGGGACGCCGAAACGCTCGATCGCGTTTTCTGCCTCTTCAGCATCGAGCAAGAGATGCCCGCCATCATTGGGCATGTTGCCGAAACTCATCTCAGAGAAGCCGTTATGGGGTTTTGACTGCGGGCCGACGGTTATATTCGCTCCCGGAACCAGATATGGGTTGATGTTTTCCGCTTCCTTGACAAGGGAAGCACCATCATCAGCCATGCTGAAAAGGTGTCGCTGCTTTCCCGCATGACTGGATATGCCGACGATTACGACCGTTACACCCGCTTTGTTACTTGCGAGATTGGCCCATTTGAATGAAGTGTGAGCAAAGGCGATTTCATGGCCGGTTTTGAAGATCAGCGGCCATAAAGTCTCTACCTGTCGACCTTGGCAAATCGAGTTGGTGGAGACGAAGGCTGCAGCCGCGTTGGTGTGTATGCCATAGTTCGCTGCCTTCATGAACCAGCCCGCGACGTAATCGAGTGATTTCCAGCTTTTGGTAAGATGGCCGAAAATTGCCTCCAATTCGGACTTTTGATCGTCCTCCTGCCACTGGCTTCCCTTGTATGGTGGATTCCCACAAATATAGGTCTCTCCACCGTCATTCTCGAAGTCGATCTGCGGCTGGTCCGATGGAGTGTGGAACAGGTCGTCGGCAGAATGCTTCACCCTTGTCCCGCTTGGCGGACAGATACTCAGCCAGTCCAACCGTAGTGCGTTGTCGCAGGTGATCCAGTTTTCCGCGTTCAGCGGCAGGAACTCAGCTAGTGCCAGCTTCTGCCCACGATACAGCACATCGCACTGAAACTCCGCGATAATTAGCGCAAGGCGCGCAATCTCGGCCGGGAAGTCGCGTAGTTCGATCCCACGGAAATTGGTCAAGGGGATGTCCGATGCCTGATCTGGTTCTCCACGGCGGCAGTTGATCTCGGCCTCGATGGCCCGCATTTCCTTGTAGGCGATGACGAGGAAATTACCACTGCCGCAAGCGGGATCGAATACTCTGATCCTCGCCATGCGTCGCCGCAGGTTCAGGAGCATTCGGCTGTTATCGCCCGCCTCCTCCAACCGCGCCCGTAAGTCGTTGAGGAACAGGGGTTTCAGAACTTTCAGAATGTTGGGAACGCTGGTGTAGTGCATTCCCAGCGTGCCACGTTCCTCGTCATCCGCCACCGCCTGGATCATCGAACCGAAAATGTCCGGGTTGATCTTCGTCCAGTCGAGGGCGCCGATATGGATGAGATAAGAACGGGCGATCTTGCTGAAACGCGGCACCTCGGGGCTACCGGCGAACAAACCACCATTCACGTAAGGAAACCCGTCCGCCCAGCGGGGTAGCTTCGCAGCCACACGCTCCGCTGTGGGAGTGTTCATGGCGCGAAACAACTCGCCAATCACCTCATGGGTGTTGGACGAATCCCGCTCGCTCATCCGCTCGACCGTGCCGGTAAAAGGGTAGCTGCCGTGGAAGATGTCCGTATCTTCCGCGAAGAAGCAAAAGATCAGCCGGGCCATGAAGTGGTTCATGTCGTGCCGACGATCGGCGGTCCCCCAGTCTGGGTTGTCCTTCAACAGCTCGACATACAGCCGGTTCAGTTTGCTGGTCGCCCGGATGTCGAACGAGCTTTCCCTGATTTGCCTGACCGTGGTGATCCCGGCCAGAGAGAGGAAGAAGCCGAAATGGTTGGGAAAATCGGCATAGGGGCAGGCGACAGTCTCGCCGCTGTCCATATCTTCTGCCTCGAACGTGTCGCCGTCCGTGGCCAGGATGAACTTGGCTTTGGCCTTCGTTGTGGCGAGACTGGCCCTGAGCGTTCCAAGGATCTGCGTCACCTCACCAGTCGGAGCCACGGCGATGTGGATATTATTCCGTTGCAAGACACCGCCTGGCAGGTCGGATGCGTTGGTCGAACCCTTGGTGGCGCGCAGCCGCTTGATCGTGGTGTCCTTGTTCCCGAAGGCGGCGAGGAACTGATACGGAAACTCTGCGGCGTCGAACGTCTGCTCCGCAAGCGTGGATACGGCTTCCTCAATCTCTACGGCGTTCATTCGCCTTCCCAATCCCTTTATCAAACAAAGAGATAGCACCACCGTGCCCTGAGCGGCGCGGAACGCTTGCCTCCAATCTTTACATATCTCTAGGCTATACAAATTTGGGTCACAGGGCCATGCCCTTGGCGGTAGCCGCCTTGCCATACTTGTCCCCGATCTGGGCACTTGCTACTTTTCCGACGCTGGCTGCCGGAGCAAGGGCAGTCTGCTTGATACCCGATCGTTCCTGAATAGCTGCAACGAGCTTGGCGCGGTCGTTGGTATAGACGGCAACGCTTTCCCTGGCGCGCGAGAGGGCCACATAGAAACTCTTCTGATCGACGAGTTGGCTGGCGGCGCTATCGGCATGGACCAGAACGCGATCGGCGGTGCGCCCCTGTGCCGCGAAGGCCGTGGCGACCCAACCATGGGCGATGTGACGATCGCGCGGACTGTCCGGCGTCAGATGCTCGATCCGGCGATTGGCCATACGGAGCGTCACGCTGCGGGTCTGAGAGTCCGTCCAAGATCATGATGTATGATTACAGAGTCTTCTGAGCATCATCCGG
>NZ_JBDNXE010000013.1:0-52729 GCF_047721585.1 Gluconacetobacter sp. | reverse complement strand
CCGTGGGGGTCGGGCCGGCCGGCCGCGCCCAGGCGCCGAAGGTGCGGCCGATCACGTCCTGTGCCTGCCGGGGTGTGACGTCGCCGACCACGACGATGGTGGTCAGGTCGGGCCGGTAGGCGCCGGCATAGAAGGCGCGGACGTCTTCGGCCTTCAGTGCCATGATCTTGCGCGGGTCGGGCTGGCGCAGCGTGGGGTCGCCGGCCGGCGAGACGGCGGCCTTGATCGCCCGGCCGAACAGGTAGTTCGGCGTGGTCAGCAGCCCGGCATAGGATTGGGCCGTCTGCATGCGCACGACCTGGAACGCACGGTCGGGCAGGGCCGGGTGCATTTCGTTATCGGCCAGCAGGCGCGTCGCCTTTTCGAAATCGGGTGTCAGTACCGATACGCTGAAGCCGGGGCCGGCGCTTTCGGTGGCGGCGATGTCGTCCAGCGCCTTCTGGAAGGCCAGCCGGTCGAGCGTCTGCGTGCCGTAGCTGAACAGGTTCTCGGTGATCGCGGCGATGCCGTCCTGGTCTTTCGGCTCCTGCATGTTCGCGTTCTGGCGGATCTGGCCGTAGACCGACACCGTGTGGCTGACATGCGCGGGGTGGACGATCAGCCGCAGCCCGTTGGGGTAGGTGAAGACGCTGGGCAGGCCGACCGGCGGCGGCAGGTTGACGGTCGAGAGGGCCTCGCGCGCCCAGTCGGGCAGGGCCACCGGGTGGTCGGGCGGGGTGGCGAAGGATTCGGAGCCGCCGAAGCCCTTGCCGGCGACGGGGTGGCCGGAATCCTCGGGGGTCAGCAGGGCGGTGACGGCCTGGTGGGGGTCGAGGATCTGTCTGGCCAGCCGGTTGACGTCCGCCACCGTGACGGCCTTGAGCGCGGTGCTCAGGGCGTCGGGCGAGTCGAGGCCCATGACCGCCAGCGCCTGCGACCAGGTTTCGGCCAGGCCGCTGATGCTGTTGGCGGAGAAGCCGAGCTGCGCCAGCTCCTTGCGGCGCGCGGCCTCGACCAGATCGGGCGGTACGCCCTTGTCGCGGATGGCGGCGATGATGCCGTTGATTTCCGCCAGCAGGGGGGCCGGGTCCTGGGTGCGGGGATAGGCCGCCACCGCGATGCCGATGCCGGCATTGGCCTTGGGCGCGAATTCGAAGCCGGCGAACAGCGCCTTGCCGGAGGGCACCAGATCATACAGCGCGCCGCGCTGGCTGGTCAGCACATCGGCCAGGATCTGCGCGGTGGCGTACTCTTTCGAGCGCAGGCCGGGCATGCGCCACGCGACCGTGGCCAGCCCGACCGGGTAGTCGGTGGGGAAATGCAGCGTCTGCCCGGTGACCGGGCCGGGCTGGACGGGCGTACGTGCGGGCAGCGTGCGGCTGGGGATGTCGCCGAAGATGGCCTTGACCCGTTCGATCGCGTGGTCGGGGTCCACATCGCCGGCGATGACCAGGATGGCGTTGTTGGGGGCGTACCACGCATCGTAGAAGCGGCGCAGCAGGGCGGCGTCGGTCTTGTCGAAGGAGGGGCGGGTGCCCAGCGCGTCGTGCTCGTAGGGCGTGCCGGCGAACAGGATGGATTGCAGGCGGGTCAGGTACTGGTAGCTGGGGCTGGACAGGTCGCGCGCCACCTCCTGCTCGATCGCGCCGCGTTCCTTCTCCCAGTCGGCATCGGCCAGCGTCAGTCCGCGCATGCGCAGCGCCTCGATGCGCAGCATCACGTCCAGATCTTCCGCCGGAGCCGTGTAGAAATACTGGGTGACGTTCTCGGTCGTATCGGCGTTGTAGCTGCCGCCCAGTCGTGCGCCGATGGCGGATAGCTGGTCCTTGTCCAGCCCGGCGCTGCCGCGGAACATCATGTGTTCCAGCGCGTGGGCGGTGCCGGGAAAGCCTTTCGGGGCTTCGCTGGAACCGACCAGATAATTGACCTCGGTCGTGACCACCGGGGCCAGGCGGTCGCGCACCACCACAACGCGCAGTCCGTTCGGCAGGGTGGCGCGAACGGCGGTATCGGCGACGGCCGTGGCTGGTGCCGCCACGGGCCGGGCGCCCGGAACATCGGCCCAGGCATGTGGCATGGCCATAAGGGCCAGGGAGAGGCTTAATGCGGTGGTGGCCAGTCTCGCGGTCATGATTCGCTGGTACTCCTGCTGATGCAGGCAGCGTAGACGCCAGATTTCAGTGTGGAAACCGTGAAGCGGCCATGCAGGAAACGCGACGGAAAAAGGAGGATGCGATGAGCGAAACCATGCCGGTTGCGGGAATGGACGAACGGGTCGGTCAGGTGATGGACGCGGCTGTGGCGCGCGGACGGCTGGTAGGCGCCACGGTGCTGGTGTCGGTGGATGGCAGAACGGTGGTGCGCCGTGCCGCCGGGCTGGCGGATCGCGCGGCGGATGAGCCCATGCGGCCGGATACGCTGGTGCGGCTGGCGTCGCTGACCAAGCCGGTGGTGACGGCCGTGGCCCTGGCGTTGGCCGAACGGGGGGCGCTGTCGCTGGACGATGCGGTGACACGCTTTCTGCCCGATTTTCGCCCTGCCTGTGCCGACGGATCGGTGCCGACGATCACGCTGCGGCATCTGCTGACGCATACGGCGGGCCTCTCATACAGCTTCGCCTTTCCGCGTGACGACAATCCTTATGCGAAAGCCGGAATCTCCGATGGCATTGCCGAGCCGGGCATGGCGTTGGAGGAGAATCTGGCGCGTCTGGCCTCGGTGCCGCTGCTGTTCGCGCCCGGCGAGGGCTGGGCCTATTCCCTGGCGCTCGATGTGATGGGGGGCGTGCTGGAACGCGCGGGTGATGCCGCGCTGCCGGATCTGGTGCAGCGGCATGTCGGCGCGAAGCTGGGTTGGAGGCATACCGGGTTCGCCGTGCCCGACCCCGCCTCGCTCTGCCCGCCTTATGCCGATGGCCGGCCGGCTCCGGTGGAGATGGGCGCGCGTTATGTGATGCCGCGCCAGTTGGGCGGCGGCAAGGTCAGCGAGATCGTGTTCGCGCCCGATCGGGTGCTGGACCCAGGCTCCTATCCGTCGGGCGGGGCCGGGATGGTCGGTACGGCCGAGGAGTTTCTGTCGTTTGTCGAGGCGTTGCGCGGTGGCGGTGGCCCCATCCTGTCACCGGACAGTGCCGCGCTGTTCGGGCGGAATGCCATCGGCGATCTGTCGATGGGGCCGATGAATGCCGGCATGGGATTCGCGATCGGTGCGGCCGTGGTCGAAGACCCGGCGCGGGCACGGACCCCGGTTTCGCGGGGCGGCTTCACCTGGGGGGGAGTGTACGGCCATCAATGGATCGCCGATCCGGCGCGCGGCGTGTCGATCGTGATGATCAGCAACACCGCGCTGGCGGGGATGGCGGGCGCCTATCCCGATGCGGTGCGGGATGCGGTCTATGGCGCGGGGTAGATCGGGCTAGGGGGTGGCCCGATCTTTCCATGCGGTCATGGCTTCCCGATAGTTCCGCGAGTCCCGCAACCGCCGCATGTAGGTGATGGGACGCCGGCTGGTGAGGGGCAGGGTCTGGTGCATCAGGCTGCCGCGCATGCCGCAATAGGATTTGCAGGTATTTTCGGCGTCTTCGATCAGCAGGTCCGGGCCGTGATGCGACAGGCTTAACGTGCAATGCGGCAGGGTCGGCAGCGGCGGCGGATTGGGGTCGTGATAGACGAGATGCGCCCCTTCGGCCCGGCCGACGCCCCAGATATCGCAGCTATGGCCGTTATAGAATTGCAGCGAGACCCGGATATAGGCGGCTTGCGCGCCGACCGGGACGATTTCGACGACATCGTCGCTCCAATACTCCTCGCCGCTGACCAGGCCATTGCGAAAATGCGTGCTGTAGCGTCCCGCGAAGGACTGGACCGTCGTTTCGGGAGGGGAAGATGCGTGAACCGCCGCGGGAAGGGCGGCGATCAGGCCGACGGTCGCAAGCATGAAGCGGAGGCCAGCCCTGGTCTTCATCGTTCCGTCTCCTGCGTTGGAGGTGACGAGTGTATCGGGCGAATGGCCGCCGTCCAGCGTGCGGAGGCAACGGGTAGGCACCATGCGCCGTGGGCGAAGGTGCCATACGTGGACGGGAGATGAGAATGCTATTGCGAACTATTATCAGTCGTGCTTGAAGGGACGGGCACGGAGATGAGACGTCTGATGTTTGTCTGTTCTTGCAATATGCTGACCGACCAGGATGTGAAACGCGCGGTTGACGAGGGGGCCACCCGCCCGCGCGAGATCTATGCCGCACAGGGATGCCGTGCGCAGTGCGGCAATTGCGTTCCGGGTGTGTTGTGCCTGCTGCGCCGGGCGCTTCAGGCGCGCAGCGAAATGGCGGCGTCGGAACCCTTGCCCGCGATGTGAGGGCCTGTCCGGCCCGATTGCGCATTTGCCTGCCGACCTCCGAAAAGGGGATGCGGCGGTGAAGCGGGCTTGATAAAAGATTGCGCATGTCTTTCGGTGACCGCATCAATCAGTTCGACGTCTGGCTGCTGGACCGCGTGTTCCAGCCATTTGCCGATCGCCTGCCCGAGCGGGTGCCGGCGATGGCGGTCGGGATGAGCTTTCAGCTTGGCGCCATCATGCTGTCGGCGGCGTCGATCATCGCGATGATCGTGATCGGGCACATGGCGCTCAGTGACGCGATGTTCAATGTGCTCGTCTGGTGCCTCGGTCTGGCCTTCTATGTGGGCATCAACCGGGTGCGGCCGATGGTCAGGCCAGGCCATATGAACCCGCTGCGGGTGATGCTGGCGGGCATGCGGCCGCTCTCGATCCCGTTTGCGATCTATGCGCTCTATCAGGGGGCGACGGCGCCGCCGCATTTCGAGATCGCGCTGTGGTTCAATTCGCTGGCCAATATCATCTTCGTCGCCGGGATCTACCTGATCTCCTGCGAGGTCCGGCCGCCGGGACACCGCCAGACCAGCCGTGTACGCTTCGGCCGCATGCAGGAACAGGGCAGCCTGTAGGCTCGCACACGGTCTATTGTTGTGCGTACAGCCGGTATGCGCTGGTGGAGAACGATTATTTCCGCGCCGGGCGAATGGTGCTGAAGGATGCCAGCCCCGTTGCCGCGAGGGCATCGGACGGCACGGCATTATTCGCGGCCACACCGACCCCGGATGGTTCGCTGAATGCCGAAGCCGGTCAGTGGGCCTGCGGCGCGGCGAAAGATGCGCTGTTCTGAACGGACCTAGAAGTCGATGCAGCGGCCTTTGACGGTCCAGTCGCCATAGCGCGTCGGCTGCTTTTCCTTGGGGCCGCCATATTCCTTGGCATCAGACGTGGTGGCCGTCGCGTCATCGGCCGGCGTGGCGGGCGAGGGGGTTTCGTTGTCGGTATCGGTGCTGGTCATGGCGCCAGCTTGGCCCGACTTTCGGCCGACGGCAAGAAACGGGCGTGTGATCGGTCAGGGTTTGTCGGGCGGCTTCATCCAGCGATCGCCGGCATGGCGGGAATGGGCGATGAAAAAGCCGATCAACCCGCCGATCGCCGCCGCCAGGGCCGCCAGTTGCAGCCCGGCGCCGATCAGCAGCATGAAGACGGGGCCGGCCGTCACCCCGACGGTGAAGGTCAGCAGGCTCTCGCGCAATGTCGGGCCGAAGCGCCGTTCCGCGCCGCAATGGGGGCAGATTTCCGCCGTGCCGCGAATGGTCTTGTGGCAGAACGGACATTGCTCGACGGTGCCGGCGATGGGTTCGATCATAAAGGGGCCTTCAGGTCGCCGGTGTGTCTATTGATGCTCGGACTCGGCGATCCGCTGCTGGGCGGCCATGCGCCATGGTGCGTCGGCCGGTGCGGCATCGAGCGCGCGGCGGAACAGGGCGGCGCTTTCCGGCGTCACCCGGCCGTCGGCCAGGGTCTGGGCCTCGGCGGCGCGCGCGGCGATTTCGGGGATGAACTGGATCGCGGTGGCCTGGCGCCAGGCTTCGGCCGCGGCCGCGTAATGGTTGCGCGCGGCCTCGGCCTGGCCCAGCAGCAGGAAACCCCGGAAGCGATTGGGATCGTCGGGCGACATGCGGCCCAGTCCGGCGCGCAATTCCGCCAGCAGCCCGTCATCGCGCTTGTCCTGCGCCTTCTGCGCCAGCAGGCGCGGGGCGAGGGGCTGCGCGGGCAATGACGGATGGCCGCACAGCAGATACAGCCCCGTCGCGCTGACGGGCAGCAGCAGCAGGCACGCCAGCACGATCGGGGTGGTGGCGGCGCGGCCGAGACCCCGCGTCGGCGCGGCGTCCGACGCCAGCAGCCGGCGCTGGATTTCCAGGCGCGCGCCTTCATGTTCGCTGTCGGCGATCAGGCCGGATTCCCGGTCGCGGTCCAGTTCGGCGAGTTGCGCACGCAACAGGACGAGGGCTGCTTCGCGTTCGTCCCGCAGGCGGGTGGTGCGGCGGAAGGCCAGGAAAGAAGGCAGCAGCACAACGGCGCTGAGCAGGAAAATGCCAATCCAGATCATCATTATCTCAGCGCGGTCAGGTCAGGTCGGTCAGGCGCGTGCGTTCGTCGTCGCTCAGCGGCGCGGGGCCGGAGCCGCGCGCTCGGCGGAAGGACAGGAAGGCGACAAGACCGCCGACCAGCAGGGCAAGGACCGGCATCACCCACAGCAGCACCGTACCGGCGGTCAGCGGCGGGCTCAGGCGGATGAAATTGCCGTAGCGGCCGACCATCCAGTCCATGATCTGGCGGTCGGATTCGCCTTTGGCGACGTGCTCGCGCACCACATGGCGCAGGTCGCGCGCCAGTCCGGCGCTGCTGTCCTCGATCGATTCGTTCTGGCAGACCAGGCAGCGCAATTGCGACCCGATGGCCTGGGCGCGGGCTTCCTGGCGGGCATCGGGCAGCATTTCCGACGGATCGTCCACCGCGACGGCGGCCAGTGGCGAAAGACCGATTGCCACCGTCAGCACGGTCGCCAGCACGAAGGCCAGCCGACGCATCGCAGCCTTCATGTCCGCAGGCTCGCGGCCAGGGGCAACAGGATGTCGTGCATGGTGGCCTCGTCCAGCGCGGCGGCGGAATGCCACCTGATGACGCCGCCCGGCCCGATCAGGAACGATTCCGGCACCCCGGACACGCCCCAGTCGATTGCGGTCATGCCCGACAGGTCGCTGGCGATGCGGGCATAGGGATTGCCCGCGCGGTGCACGAAACCCTGCGCGTCGGCCGGCTTGTCCTTGTAGGCGATGCCCCAGATCGGCAGCCGGTCCTTCAGCGCGTTGAGCTGCGGCATCTCGGCGACGCAGGGAATGCACCAGGAGGCGAAGAAATTGACCAGCACCGGCACCTTCAGTGTCCGCAGATCGGCGGCCCCGAAGCCCTGGCCCGGCGACTGGTCGGGCAGGGTGAAGTCCGGCACCGGCCGGTTCAGCGCCGGGGCCTTGATGTCATGCGGGTCGAACGAGCCTTGGCGCATACCCGACAGCATCTGCCAGAACGCGATCCCGGCGCCGCCCGCAACCACCAGCGGCGCCGCCATCAGCAGGCGCCGGCGCGTGAGGTCCGGCTGGGCTGTCTTGTCGCTCATGACGTTGCCACCAGCCCGGCCGTCGCGGCCCGGCGCGGCGCGCCCACGCGCATGCGCCGGTCAGACAGCGAGAGCACGCCGCCCAGCGCCATGATCAACCCGCCCAGCCACATCCATGGCGCCAGCGGATTGTAATGCAGGCGCAGCACGTAGGTCGTCTCGCCGCCATTCTCGTGCCGGTCGCCCAGCACGCCGTACAGGTCGGACATCAGGTTGGTATGAATGGCCACCTCCGTCGTCGTCTGGTTCTGGCTGGCGAAGGTACGCTTGGCCGGGTGCAGCACCGTGACCAGCCGCCCGTCATGCCGGACCTCGATCGTGGCGATCAGCGCGGTGTAGTTCGGGCCGGGCGCCGCGCGCACGTCGGTCAGCGTCCACGCATCGCCGGCCAGCATTTCGGTCTGGCCGACATGGACCTCCACGATCCGGTGCTGGGCCTGCGACATCGCCGCCAGCCCCAGCACGCTGACACCGACGCCGGCATGGGCCAGCGCCGCACCCAGCGCCGCGCGCGGCAGCATGCGGGCACGCTGCCAGCTTGCCCCGACGGGGATACGGAACAGGCGGATGCGCTCGGCGATGTCGGCGATGCTGCCGGCGATGACCCAGACGGCGCATGTGGCGGCCAGAAGCGGCAGCAGGTCACGCACCCGCCATGCCATGAGGGCGAAAGCCAGCATCGTCAGGGCGCCGGCCCACCACAGCCGGCGCAGCACCGGCCAGAGTTGCGCGCGCTTCCACGGCATCATCGGCCCCAGCCCCATGAAGACCATCAGCGGGATCGCCATCGGTGCCGCCGTGGCGTCGAAGAACGGTTTGCCGACCGAAATCGTCTTGCCGAACAGCAGCGACATGAAGGGCGGATACATCGTGCCCGTCAGCACCACCGCGCAGATCGAGCACAGCAGGATGTTGTTCAGCACCAGCAGCCCCTCGCGCGATACCGGGGCGAACACGCCGCCGGCCGTGAGCGAAGGCGCGCGGATGGCGAACAGCAGCAGCGATCCGCCGATCACCAGCCCCAGCAGGCCCAGGATGAAGATGCCGCGCGCCGGGTCGTTGGCGAAGGCATGGACGGAATTGAGAATGCCCGAGCGCACCAGGAAGGTGCCGGAGAGCGAGAAGGAAAAGGTGCCGATGGCCAGCAGCACGGTCCAGATCTTCAGCGCCTCGCGCTTTTCCACGACGATGGCGGAATGCACCAGAGCGGTGCCCGTCAGCCACGGAATCAGCGAGGCATTTTCCACCGGGTCCCAGAACCAGTAGCCGCCCCAGCCCAGCACGTAATACGACCACCACGACCCCAGCGCGATGCCGCAGGTCAGGAAGCACCAGGCCGCGACCGCCCACGGGCGCACCCAGCGGCCCCAGGAGGCATCGACCCGGCCTTCGATCAGCGCCGCGACGGCGAAGGCGAACGGCACGGCAAAGCCGACATAGCCGGTGTAGAGAATGGGCGGATGGAAGGCGAGGCCGGGGTCCTGCAACAGCGGGTTCATGCCCTGGCCGTCCATCGGCGCCGGCCACACCCGGTCGAACGGGTTGGAAGTGGTGAGGCAGAAAAGCTGGAAGCCCGCCGACACCCCGCCCAGCACCGCGATGACGCGCGCGCGCAGGGCCGAGGGCAGGTCGCGGCCGAACAGCGCCACCGCGCCGCCGCACAGGCCCAGGATCAGCGCCCACAGCAGCACCGACCCTTCGTGATTGCCCCAGACGCCGGTGATCTTATACAGCAGCGGCTTGGCCACCGCGCTGTTGGCCGCGACGTTCTGGACCGAGAAATCGTCCTGGATGGCCGAATGGACCAGGCAGGCGAAGGAATAGAGCAGCGCCAGAAGCTGCCCGATGGCCAGGGCGGGGGCGAGCGCCATCAGGCGCGGGTCGCGCCGCTGTGCGCCGACCATCGGCAGCACCGCCTGCCCGGCGGCCAGGCAGCAGGCCAGCGCGAGGGCGAAATTTCCCAGTTCCGGGGTCATGTTCAGTCAGCTTCCATGCTGCGGGGCCGCTTTATCCTGGCTCGTGGCGGTCTTGGTCATGCTGTTCCAGCTCGCGGCGTCGGGCGGCTTGCCGTAGCGCGGGTCCCATTTGCCGCTGCGGCGCAGGGCCTCGGCGACTTCCTTGGGCATGTAGGTTTCGTCATGCTTGGCCAGCACCTCGCTGGCGCGGAACGACCCGTCGGCCTGCACGCTGCCGATGGCCACCACGCTCTGCCCCTCGCGGAACAGGTCGGGCAGGATGCCTTCGTAATGCACGGTCACGGCGTCCTGGCCGTCCGTCACGTCGAACTGGTTGGTCGGCGTGTCGCCGTGCTTCTGCTGGCGCACCGACCCGGCCACCACCATGCCGCCCAGCCGGATGGTGCGGTCGGCGGACGGCGGATGGGCATGGACCTGCGACGGCGCCATGAAGAAGACGATGTTGGAGGAAAACGCGCTCAGCGTCAGCGCGGTGGCGGTGCCCAGCCCGATCAGGCACCCCCCCACCAGCCACAGGCGGCGACTCTTGCGGGTCATGGCGCGGATACTCCGCCGGCGCGTTCGGCGCGGGATGGGCGCTCGATCGCGGCCAGCCGCGCGCGGGCCCGGCGCAGGCGCAGTGCCGCGCCGGTGCCGAGGATCACGGCCAGCCCGATGGTCATGCCGTAGGCGGCGACGATATAGGGCAGGTGGGTCATGCGACGGCTCCGCTCAGGTCGGGGCCGGAATCCTGGGCATCGCCCGAGGCCTCCGTGCGGCCCCGGCGCATGGCCAGCGCCGTGCGGACCCGGCTTTCCATCACGGCGGCGCGCAGGCGTGCGACGAGAATGGCGGCGAAGCCAAAGGTGAAGCCGATGGTGCAGACCAGCAGCGGCCACAGCATGTCGGTCGACATGGTGGGGGCCGCGGTCAGCGTGATGCTGTCGGGCTGGTGCAGGGTGTTCCACCACTGCACGCTGAACTTGATGATCGGCAGATCCACCGCCCCGGCCAGGCCCAGGATCGCGGCGGCGCGATAGCCGCGCTGCGGTTCGTCGAAGGCGCGGATCAGCGCGATATGGCCCAGATAGAGAAAGAACAGCACCAGCACCGATGTCAGCCGCGCGTCCCACACCCACCAGGTGCCCCACATCGGCTTGCCCCACAGCGAACCGGTCGCGAGGCAGATCGCGGTGACCGAGGCCCCGACCGGCCCGATTTCCACCGCCGCCAGATCGGCCAGCGGATGGCGCCACACCAGCGACAGCAGCGAACAGACCGCCAGCCCCATATAGCCGGACGATGCCAGCCATGCGGCCGGCACATGGACATACATGATCCGCACGCTGTCTCCCTGCTGCCAGTCGGCGGGCGAGAGGAACAGGCCCCAGACGATGCCGGCGACCGACAGCACGATGGCGGGCCACGTCAGCCAGGGTTGCAGGCGCGCGCCCAAGCGGAGAAACCGCCCCGGATTGGCGTAGCGGTGGAAGAAGGTGCCCGTGCGCGCGGCAAGGCTCGGTGTGGCGTTCAAGACGGTCTCGTACTCCCCACGCGCGGGGGGCTCCTGTCTGTCTGTGCGTCCGTCTGGCGACGGCGGGGCGTTTCGCTTTCCGTTCCTACACGAACATGCGAAGAAAGGCACGGCCCACGCCGGAACCATGGAGCGTTGTTCACATCCCGGCCGGGTCCGCGATTTCCGGAGGGAGATTTTCCATGCTGTTCGCCATCATCTGCACCGACAAGCCGGGGGCGCTGGAAACGCGCCTCGCCACGCGACCGCAGCATCTGGCCTATCTCCAGGCGTATCAGGACCGGATCGTCCAGGGCGGTCCGCTGATGGGCGCCGACGGGCGGCCCTGCGGCAGCATGCTGCTGATCGACGTGGCGGATCGCGCGACGGCCGAAGGCTTCGCCGCCAGCGACCCCTATGCCAAGGCCGACGTGTTCGAAAGCGTGGTGATCCGCCCCTTCCGCCCGGTCTTCCGCGACGGCGCGCTGGTGGAATAGCGGATGGCATACTGGCTTGTGAAATCCGAACCCGACGCCTTTTCGTGGGACCAGCAGGTGGCCAACGGCGTCGAGCCGTGGACGGGCGTGCGCAATCATCAGGCCAAGCGCAACCTGATGGCGATGGCGAAAGGCGACCGCGCCTTCTTCTATCATTCGAATATCGGCCGCGAGATCGTGGGCGTGGTCGAGATCGTGCGCGAAGCCTACCCCGACCCCTCGGCCAGCGACGGTGGCTGGGTCTGCGTCGATGTGCGCGCTATCGGGCCGATGCCGCGCCCGGTCACCCTGGCGGCGATCAAGGCCGATGCCGACCTCGCCGACCTGGCGCTGGTCCGTCAGTCGCGGCTCTCGGTCGTGCCGGTGTCCGACACGCATTGGGCGCATCTGTGCCGCATGGGGGGCTGGGCAGGGGATTAAGTCTGCCTTCCGGGCTTTTCTACGTTCTCGGCTGGTTGGCGGGCCGTCATGGCTCGCCGGCCGCGCCCTCCGCGCCGATGGCCTCGATGCCGCGTCCCGGCTGGCCCGCATAGGTCGAATAGGTAAAGGATGCGTTATAGGCCGGCTGCACCGGGGCGTTGAACTTCACCGGCACGTCGAAGACGCTGAAATGCGAGGGCACGTCGTTGGAATCGCGCGGAGTCTGACGGGCCTCGATCGAAGGCAGGCCGGGTCCGTGGAGGGCTGCGATCTCCGGGCTGAAGGTCCGGGCGGTCACGTCTTCGTCCTCCACCACCTGATAGCCGTCGGGCGGCGGCGGGGCCGGAGGATTGTCCGGATCGACAGTCGGATCGTGGCGGCCATCGACCGGCTCGAGCGACGCGGCAACCGGCGCATTCAGGCTGCCGGTCGCGGCCGCCGACCTGGCGCGGTGCGGTGCGGCCTCGGCGCCTGGTGTCGTTGCCAGCAGGCTCCAGCCCGCCACGAGGGCCATGCCGGTGCGGGAAAGCAGGCTGAGGCGCATTGGCCACATGGCGGGCCGTCTGGCCTTCTTCGCATCCATAAGGGTTCTCCTTGCGTTCGGACTGTACCTGGGCTGTGACCGGTTCGTCCTCTCTCGGCATGGACATGGCGGCCCTGCGTCACGAACCATATACGGCGTGACGGCGGATTTGCGAGAGGGGTAATATGCTTGATAAAGCGACGCCCGCCGTTACCGGTGGGGCATCATCTATTGGCCGTCGCTCCGCCCATCCGGGCGGGCGGGGGCGCATGATCGGCAGGAGGGTTGGGGAATGACCATTCAAACCGGGGGCGAGATCGCGCCAATGGTCCTGGACGCCCCGGCGATCGCCGAATTGCAGCGGGCGCTGGAAAAGGTCGAATCGGGCCGCGGCGTGCTGGTGCGGCTGGCGGACCTGATGGGCGGGGCCGTGGGCCAGGCGGCAATGCTGGGCATGCGCGGCCTGGGCATGGCGCCCACCATGCAGGCCAAGCTGAAGGGAATCGCCGAGACCGCTATTTCACGCGCTTTTGATGTCGCGATCGTCGGCATGACGCCTCTCAAGGGCGAGCAGGTGGTCTCCGACTCGTCTTCGCCGGCGTCTGCCGCTCTTTCTTCTTCGGTGCCCGTTGCCTCGGCGCCTCTCGCCACGCCGGCTTGGCGGGGGCCGGCCTTGCAGGCCGCGGTGACGGTCTCGGGTGCTGTCGGCGGTTTTGCCGGCCTGGCCGGCCTGCTGCCCGATATCACCTTCACCACCATGGCCATCATGCGCGAGATCGCACGCATTGCCCGCGAGGAAGGCGAGGATCTTTCCTCCCAGGATGCCAGGCGCGCCTGTCTGGAGGTGTTCGCGCTGCGCGCCTTCCCGGTCGGGGCCTCGGACGACGAGAGCGAACTGGGCTATTTCTCGGCGCGGGCCATGCTGCGCGGGCGGCCGGTGGTGATGCTGGTGTCCGAGGTGGCGTCCCATTACGGGCTGGGCCTGTCGCGCAAGCTGGCGGTGCAGATGATGCCGGTCGCGGGCGCCCTGTGCGGGGCGTCGCTCAACGTGGCGTTCCTGGCGCATTATCGCGCCCTGGCCCGCGCCCATTTCACCATCCGGCGCCTGGAGCGGGAGCATGGGCCGGAAGTGCGGCGCACCGCCGAATCTCTGCGCGCCGCCATGACGGGCGCCAGCCAGCCCTTCTGACCGGCCGGCGCTCCGTAGGCCCGGCCGGCGTCAGGCCAGCGCTTCGCCCTTCGCGGGCGAGCGCATCAGCAGGCCGATCAGCACGGCACTGACGACCGTGCCGGCCAGCAGCGCCACCACATAGGCGCCCAGATGCGTGACGGCGCCAGGAATGGGCAGCACGAAGACGCCGCCATGCGGCACCTTCAGTTCCACGCCCGAGACCATGGTGATCGCGCCGGCGGTGGCCGATCCTGCCATCAGGGCGGGGATTATCCGCAGCGGGTCGCGGGCGGCGAAGGGAATGGCGCCTTCGGTGATGAAGGCCAGCCCCAGCACCGCCGCCGTGGCGCCGGCCTCGCGTTCCTCGGCCGTGAAGCGCGCGCGGAACAGCCGCGTCGCCAGCGCCGCCGCCAGCGGGGGTACCATCCCGGCCACCATCGTCGCCGCCATGGGCGTATAGACCGCGCTGGCAATCAGTCCGACCGAAAAGGCATAGCCGGCCTTGTTCACCGGGCCGCCCATGTCGAAGGCCGACATCGCCCCCAGGATCAACCCCAGCAGCAGTGCGCTGGAGCCCTGCATGCCGCGCAGCCAGTCGGTGAGAAAGGCCATCAGCGCGGCGACCGGGCCGCCGATCGCATAGACCGTCAGCAGGCCGGTGATCAGCGTGCCCAGCAGCGGCAGGATCAGGATAGGCTTCAACCCTTGCAGCGTACGCGGCAGGCGGATCAGCCGGTTGAGTCCCTCCACCGCGTAACCCGCGATGAATCCGGCCGCGATGCCGCCGAGAAAACCGGCATCGACATTGGCGGCGAGTAGCCCGCCGATCATGCCCGGCGCCAGCCCCGGTCGATCGGCCACCGAAAAGGCGATGTAGCCCGCCAGCGCCGGCACCATCAGCATGAAGGCGGCTTTGGAGCCGATGGTGAACAGGGTATGGGCCAGCGTTCCGGCCGAGGCCGCATCGCTGGCATGGATACCGCCCAGTGCGAAGGCAAGCGCGATCAGCAGGCCGCCGGACACGACGAAAGGCAGCATGAACGACACGCCGGTCATCAGGTGCTTGTAGGGGCCGGCCCGTTCACCCTTGCCGGCCGGCCGGGATGCGGACGATCCACCATCGGCCACAGGCTGCACCGTCGCCTCGGCCAGCGCCTTGCTGATGACGGCGGCACCGCCGGTAATGGCCGGCTTGGCCCCGGTGACGTAGACGCGCTTGCCGCCGAAGCGGCTGCGATCCACCTCCCGGTCGGCTGCGATCAGCACCAGATCGGCCTCGGCGATCTCCGCGTCGGTCAACGGAGTGCCCGCTCCGACCGAGCCCTGGGTTTCGACGCGCAGCGTGTAGCCCAACTGGCGCGCCGCCTCCTGCAAGCCCTCGGCCGCCATGAACGTATGGGCGATGCCGGTGGGGCAGGATGTTACGGCGACGATGCGCGGCGCGCGGGTTTCCGGTGGCGCGGCGCCGCGCGCATCGTCCAGCGCCGCCAGGGCCCGGCCCGGATCGGCCAGCACGGCCTCCAGCGTCAGGTGACGGTCGGCCCGCGCGGTCAGCGCGTCATCGGTCGGGGCATTGGTGCCGATCAGCAGCAGCACGTCTTCCTTGCCCGGCGCGCCGTCGGGCAGGGGATTGAGGATTCCCTGCGTGGTGCGGATCTCGATATCCAGCGTGCGCCCGGTTTCGCGCCCCGCGCGACGCAGCGCCTCGCCGGCGAGAACGCCCGTCACGCTCTCTTCGCCGGCCTGGATCACGGCCAGGATGTGTTTCATGTCGTCTCTCCCGCCTCGCCGGCTTCTGCGCGTCCGGCTGATGCGATCGTCACCTGTTCCATCAGGGCAAGGATCGCGTCCCGATCCGGAAGATTCGGGCCGGCGAGGCCCAGCTTGCCGACCGCGAAGGCGGTGGACAGGCGTGCGATCTCTTCCAGCCCCACTGCGTCGGACAGGGCGGCGACCAGTCCCGCGACCATGGCGTCGCCCGCGCCGACCGTGCTGGTCACGCCTTCGACCCGTAACCGGGCGGTCAGGGCAACCGAATGGAACAGGAACAGCGCGCCCTCTGCCCCCATCGAGACCACGATCAGTTCCACGCCTTTCGCGGCCAGCCGGGTCGCGATGCGTAGCGCATCCTCCGCCGTTTCTACGGGTTCGCCCGCCCACTCCGCCAGTTCCCGCAGGTTCGGCTTGATGATGTTGGGCGGGGTATCGCCCTGGAGCGCCAGCAGCAGCGGCAGGCCGCTGGTGTCCAGCAGCACGCGCGCGCCCCTGCCGCGCAGTCGGGCGATCAGTTCGGCATAGAGGCCGGGCGGGCACCCCGGCGGCAGGCTGCCCGAGAGTACGATCAGGCTGTCGCTGCCGGCGAATGCCTCAACCTGCGCGATCTGTTTTTCCAGGGCAGGCGCATCGACGGCGGCCCCCCCCATATTGATGTCGGTGGTGTCCCGGTCATCCACGATCTTGAGATTGACGCGGGTGGCGCCGGGAATGCGCAGGAAACGGTCGGCGATCGTCTTTTCCGCGCACAGTGCCTCGAACAGCGCGGCATTCTCGCGGCCCAGCAGCCCGAACGCGGTGACAGGGATGCCCCAGTCGGCCAGGCAACTGGCGACGTTGACGCCCTTGCCGCCCGCATTCTGCCGCACGGCACGCGCGCGATGCACTTCGCCGGGAATCAGGTGATCGACCGTGATGGTCTGGTCGATCGCCGGGTTGAAGGTGACGGTGGCTACGCGCATCACACGGTCTTTCCATCGGGCGCGCCATCCAGCGCGCGCACTGCATCGGGTGTTCCCGCTTCCAGCGCCCGCGCGGCGAGGGCGCGCAGGGTGGCGAGGTCGGTGCCGCGAATCCGCGCCTTCACGGCGGGAATGTCGCGCGGCGTCATCGACAGTTCATCGACGCCCAGCCCGGTCAGCAGGGCCGCGCCGAACGGATCGCCCGCCAGCCCGCCGCACACGCCCACCCAGCGGCCATGGCGCCGCGCGCCCGCCACCGTCTGTGCGATCAGGTTCAGCACGGCGGGGTGGAGGCTGTCGGCCTCGCTGGCCAGTTCCGGATTCTGCCGGTCGATGGCCAGCGTGTATTGCGTCAGGTCGTTGGTGCCGATCGAGAAGAAATCGGCATGTTCGGCCAGGATATGGGCCTGCACCGCCGCCGCCGGCACTTCGACCATGATGCCGACCGGCACGACCGGCGCGCCCAGTTCCACACGGATGGCCTCGCACCGCTGCCGCAGCGCGAGCAATTCGGGCACCGACGTGATCATCGGGAACATGATCAGCAATTCCCCGCCCGCCTTCGCGGCCCGATAGAGCGCGCGCAATTGCGGGTCCAGCAAATCCGGCCGGCGCAGCAGCAGCCGCGCGCCGCGCACGCCCAGGAACGGATTGTCCTCGTGGGGCAGGTCGAGATGCGGCACCTGCTTGTCGCCGCCGATATCGAGCGTGCGCACGATCAGCGGGCGATCGCCCAGTGCCGCGATCATCTCGCGATAGACGGTGTATTGCTCGTCCTCGCTCGGAGTCTCCCCGCGTTCGAGGAACAGGAACTCGGTCCGCATCAGGCCCACGCCCTCGGCCCCCTGCGACAGGCAGAACGCCACCTGGTCGGGCCGGTTGACATTGGCGCCGATGGCCACGCGATGGCCGTCCGTCGTCTCGGCCGGGTTGGCGCGCTTTTCTTCCTCCGCCGCGCGCAGGCGGGCACGGTCGGCCAGCCATGCGCGGGCCGAATCCAGGTCGGCCGCCGTCGGGTCCAGCCAGACGCGCCCGGTATCGCCATCGACGATCGCCGTGGCGCCGGGGGGGAGGGCCAGCAATCCGGGTCCGCCAGCCACCACCGAGGGCAGGCCCAGCGTGCGCGCCAGGATCGCACTGTGCGATGTCGGGCCGCCCAGCGCGGTCGCAATCCCGGCCACGCGGCTGATATCCAGCGTCGCGGTGTCGGAGGGCGACAGGTCGCCGGCCACCAGAATGCAGGGTTCCTCCGGCAGGTCGTCAAGCGTGCCGGTGCCCAGATCGGGGTCGATCTGCGCCAGCACCCGGCGCCCGACATCGCGCAGGTCCGCCGCCCGCGCGGCCAGCACCGGGTTGCCGAGCGAAGACAGCTTCGCCGCCATCTGTTCCACCGCCTGATGCCAGGACCATGCGACGCCATGCCCTTCGACCATGATCTGGCAGGTCAGCGTGATCAGATCGGTATCCTCCAGCAGTCCGGCCTGCGCGATGAAGATGGCCGCGTCTCCGGCCCCCAGGCGGCGCGTCGTGTCGTCGATCAGTCCCGCCATCTGCGCGCGCGTGCGCACCAGCGCGCCGTTGAGCAGCGCGCCGCCGGTCACGAGGTCCACGGGTTCGTCCGGAACGTCCGCTTCGGCGGCGGCAAGGATATGGATCTTGCCGATGGCCAGGCCAGGGCTGGCTGCGACGCCGGAGATCAGGCGTGGGGTGCCGGCCGGCGTCCAGCCTTTCAGCGGCCCCTTGCGGGCTGCCGCCTCGGCCTTTTCGGCGGCGCGTGCGGCGTCGGCCTTTTCCTGCACGGTCAGGCGCGTGACGACACCATGGAACCGTTCCAGCGCCGCGCGCGCATTGGCGCCGGCGGCCGAGATCACGATGGTATCCCCGGCCTTCAGGCCCAGTTGCAGCAGGGCGACCAGACTGCGCGGATCGGCGGCTTCCCCGCCATGCCGCACCCGCAGCGGGCTGCCGGCGCTCTTCGCGGTTTCGGACCATGTGGACGCCGGGCGCGCATGCAGACCGGCCGGATAATCGACAATCCATTCGATGCGCTCGGGATAATCCTCCGCCGCGTCGGAGGCGGCGGGGGCCGGTGCTTCGTCGCGCAGGGCGGCGGCGATCACCTCCGGGTCGCGCGTGGCGATCAGTTCGCGCAGGCGGGGCTCGTTCTGGATCAGGCGCGTCAGGCGGCGCAGGATCGCAATATGGCTGTCGGACCCGGCGGCGATGCCGACGACCAGATGCGCGACCTGTCCGGGATTCCATTCGATGCCATCGACGAATTGCAGCACCACGATGCCGTCGCCGCGCACCAGCCCCTTGTCCTCGCCGGTGCCGTGCGGAATGGCGACGCCGGAGCCGAGATAGGTGTTGGCCACCTGTTCGCGCCGGATCATGCTGTCTTCGTAACCGGGGACCACGCAGCCGGCGGCGACGAGCAGTTGCCCGGCCTGCCGAATGGCATCCTCCTTGTCCGCCGCGCGGGCGTCGATCCGGATCAGGGTTTCGACCGCGGGGCCGATCGGGGTGGGGAGCATGCGATGCGCCTCTCCATTCTTGTTTTTCGGGTAGAGAAAACGTTCTCTCAGCCTATTGTCAATAGACAGGTATGGGAGAAGGATGCGATTGGCAGAGCATCTTCCCGTGTAGGCTATTTTTACATGGCGTGTGGAGAGAGAACGATTTCTCGATGAGCGTCGGAATCAAGGATGTTGCGCGCGTGGCGGCGGTCTCGCCGGCCACGGTTTCGCGCGTGCTGGCCGGTCGCGCGGTCGACCCGGCGATGCGCGACCGGGTGGTCGCGGCGGTGCGCGAGACGGGCTACCGGCCCAATCTCGCGGCCCGGCGCCTGCGTTCGCGCCACTCCAACACCATCGGCCTGATCGTCGCCGATATCCGCAACCCGTTCTTCACCGCCGTTGCCCGGATGGTCGAAGGCATCGCCTATGAGCACGGCCTGCGCGTCATCTTCAGCAATACCGACGAGGACGCGGCGAAGGAGGCGATGTATCTGCAATTGATGCAGGAGGAGCGCGTCACTGGCGTCATCCTCGCCCCCACACGCCATGGCGTGGACAACATCGCCCAGTATCAGAGCGATTTTCCGATCGTCCTCATCGACCGGGCGGCGTCGGACGGCGCATGCGACAGCGTGGTGCTCGATAACGGCGCCATGGCGGCACGGCTCGTCGCCCATCTTCACGCATGCGGGCACCGTCGCATTACCGGCCTGTTCGGCACCGCCACCGTCACCGGCAACGAGCGCTGCGCCGGCTACGAGCGCGCCATGGCCGATTTCGGCCTGTCGGCGCATGCCGTGCGGGTGCCGCATGAGCGTGCGGAGGCCGAGCGAATCGTCACCGATCTGCTCGCCGATGAATCGCGGCGGCCGGGTGCGCTGATCGTCAGCAACGGGGTGATGCTGCTGAGCGTGCTGCGCGCCATCAATGCGCTGGGGCTGACGATTCCCAGGGATATCGCGATTACGAGCTTCGACAACGAGCCCTGGATGGAGTTCGTCGGCGGCGGGTTGAGCGTGATCGAGCAGCCGGTCGAGGAAATCGGGCGCGTCGCGGTGACGATGCTGCTCGACCGGCTGGACCACGCCGATCAGGTCACGCGCCGGGTCGTGCTGGCTGGGCGATTCATCGCCAGGGGATCGGCCGGATGACGCAACTTCCCCCCTCAAAAAAATAAGGAGAAGATGGACATGAAACCGCCGATTGGTCGCGATACGAAACTGTGCATGTCGCTGTCGGGCCGGCCCGGCAATGCGGGGTCGCGGTTGCATAACCGGCTCTATGAACTGCTGGACCTCGATTATATCTACAAATCGTTCAGCACCACCGACCTGCCGGCGGCGATCGGCGGCGTTCGCGCGCTCGGCATCCGGGGCTGCGCGATTTCCATGCCGTTCAAGGAAGCCGTGATCCCGCTGATCGACCGGTTGGAGCCGTCGGCCCAGGCGATCGAGAGCGTCAACACCATCGTCAACGAAGGCGGCGTGCTGGTCGGCCACAATACCGATTACATCGCGGCGCGGAGCCTGCTGGCCCGGCGGGAGATCGACCCGGCGACCCCCTTCCTGCTGCGCGGCAGCGGCGGCATGGCCCGCGCGGTGGTGGCGGCCCTGCGGGATAGCGGTTTCACCGACGGCACGATCGTGGCCCGCAATGAAGAGGCAGGCCGGATTCTGGCCGACGAATACGGCTATCGCTGGCGCCCGGACATGCCCGACCAGGGGGGGCTCCTGCTGGTCAACGTCACGCCGCTGGGGATGGAAGGGCCGGACAGCACGGCGCTGGCCTTCCCCGAAACGCTGATCGGGGCCTGCGCCATCGCGTTCGATGTCGTCGCCCAGCCACCGGAGACGCCATTTCTGCGTGCGGCCCGCGCGTCCGGAAAAACCGTCATTTCCGGTGCCGAAGTCATCGTGCTTCAGGCCATCGAGCAGTTCGTGCTCTACACCGGCATTCGTCCGTCGCCGGCGCAGATCCGCGAGGCGGTCCTGTTCGCCCACGGCGCCGCCACGGCCGATGCCCTGGCCCTGTCAGCGGACTGAAGCCGGGGCGCGGGAGATATTCAGGTCCGGACAGCCATTTTTGTCGCCGTCATCACGGCGCCCAGAAGATAGAAGCCGATGAGGGTGTGGGCCATGCCGGCGTAATGCGGCATGGCCAGTTCCAGGACGATGGCCGCGGCGCAACCCGCGAGGCAGGAGAGGAAGAAAGTCTGGCCAGCCTGCATGGTCATCATCCCGTGACGGGGGTCAGGGCCGGGCGGCCGGCAAGGACCGCATCGACATTATCCAGCGCCAGCATGCACATGTCGGTGCGGGTCTCCACCGTGGCACTGCCCACATGCGGCGTCAGGAACAGGTTGGGCAGGGCCAGCAGGCGCGGGTCGGGGTTCGGTTCGTTGCGGCAGACATCCAGCCCGGCACCGGCGAGTTGCCCGTCCTTCAGGGCCGCGATCAGCGCGTCTTCATCCACCAGGCTGCCGCGTGCGGCGTTGACGAAGATGGCGCCGCGCGGCAGCAGGCCGAACAGTTCGGCCGTCATCACCGGCCTGCCGTCCTTGCTGCCCGGCATATGCAGGCTCAACACGTCGCAATGCGGCAGCATCTCGCGCGGATCGGCATAATAGGTGGCACCCTCTTCCTGGTCCGGTGCCAGACGGCGGCGGTTGGAATAGAGAACCTTCATCTCGAAGCCCCGCGCCCGGCGGGCGAGTGCCCGGCCGATGCGCCCCATGCCGATAATGCCCAGCGTCTTGCCGGTCACGCGGGTGCCCAGCATTTCGTCCAGCCCCAGGGACCGGCCCCAGCCCGACTCGACCAGCGCGAGATATTCCTTCGCCCGGCGTGACGCGGCCAGGATCAGCAGCATCGCCATGTCGGCATTGCAGTCGGTCAGCACATCGGGCGTGTTGGTCAGGGTGATGCCGCGCGCGAGAATCGCGGGAATGTCCAGATGGTCGGTGCCGACGCTGATGGTGGCGATTACGCGCACGCTGTCGGGCAGGGCGGCGACGGTGGCGGCGGAGACCGGCGTGCTGCTGGTCACCACCACGGCATCGGGGCGGAATGCCTGGGCCTGGGCAACCAGTTCGTCTTCCGTCAGCTTGTGGTCCGGGGCGGGGGGCGTGTCGTAGTCCCGCGCGATGCGGGCGTCCGCGGCGGCCAGCAGGTGCTGGGAAACGATCAGGCGGGGGCGTATCCGGGACATGGGTCGACCTCTTTTTCGTGGGTGCCGCGCAGCCGGCGTCGGTTACAATTTCGACCGATTGCCGGTGTGTGTCCAGCCGCTTGGCACGGCAGGAGGGAAAATGCGATGGGCGAGGGCATGGACATCACACCCGAAATCATGATCCAGGCTTATTCGATCGGCCTGTTTCCCATGGCGCCCGATGCCCGGTCGGCGCGGCTGGAATGGTACGATCCGGAATTGCGGGGCATTCTGCCGCTCGACGGCTTCCATGCGCCGCGTCGCCTGTTGCGCACCGTGCTGTCCGACCGGTTCGAGATCGTCTCCGACCGCGATTTCGAGGCAACGATCCGCGCCTGCGCCGCCCCCGCGCCGGGGCGGGAGGACACATGGATCAACGAGCGGATCGTCCGACTATTTTGCGACCTGCACGCGCAGGGCCACGCCCACAGCGTGGAAAGCTGGTGTGACGGGCACCTGGTGGGCGGTCTCTACGGGGTTGCGATCGGTGGTGCGTTCTTCGGCGAGAGCATGTTCAGCCGTGCCCGCGATGCGTCCAAGGCGGCACTGGTCTCGCTGGTCGCGCGGCTGCGGTGCGGGGGCTTCACGTTGCTCGACACCCAGTTCGGCACCGAGCATCTGGCGCAGTTCGGCGGGATCGAAATTCCCTCGTGGCGATACAAGAAGGACCTGGCGGCCGCATTGCGCCTGCCGGCCCGTTGGCCGGATGACGCATCGCCCCCGGAGCGCGATGCGATCCGTCATGAAATTATCGCCATGCGGGGCGGAAGCGACGCAGGCGCAATTTCGTCCGGCGACGGAAGCGGATAGGGTCGTCGGACATGATCGAAATAAGCAGGAAGGAATTCAGGACCATGATCCATCCGACAGGGGCGCGCGCGGGCCTGGCTGGCGCGCTGGCGGTGAGCCTGATGACGGCCATCGCGGTTCAGCCCGCCCGGGCGCAGAGCGATGCGGACCATCCGCCGCTGGCCCCCGCGCGCGACGTGCAGGTGCAATATGCCGTGCAGCCCGACGGCGCGCCGGCCCCCAAGATGATCGAGGCCTGGTTCACCGCCAATGGCGGCATGATGCGCATCGACAGCCCCGAGGCCATGGGCTCGACTATCCTCAACCGCACCACGCGGCAGGTGACGATCGTGCTGAACAAGCAGAAGGTCTACACGCAGTTCGACGCCCATAACGGCATCCGCAACCCGTTCCTGCTCGATCTGTCGATGCAATTCACCCGCAAGGGCAAGGCGCAGGTCGCGGGCGTGCCCTGCACCGAATGGGGCGTGGTGTCGGGGCGCGGCACGGCGACCGCCTGCGTCACCGATGACGGCGTGATCCTGCGCGAGGACGGGGTGGATGGCGACGGCATGAAGGGCCGGCTGGAAGCGACGCGCGTCACCTATGGCCCTCTTCCGACCAGCACGTTCCAGCCGCCCGAGGGCTATCAGATGGTCACGCGCCATCGGGTCGCGCCCTCGCACGCGGTGGGCAGCGGCCAGCCCGTCACCGGTGGGGTGGCGCAGTCCGGCCAATGAGGGGGGACGTACGCCGTCTGGCGCTGGCTGGCCTGGTCCTCGTTCTGGCCCAGCCTGCCGGATCGGCGGCGCGCGCGGCTGAAGATGCGCCGTTCGTCACGCCGCAGCAGGATGTCGATATACGATACGCCCTGGCGTCGCCCGATCCGTCGATTCCGTTGCAGCACCAGCGCATGCGCTGGTCGGCGGCCACCCGCCGGCAGCGCGTCGATCCCGAAGGGTCGGCCACATACATGATCACCGATTATCGGGCGGGCAGCCTGACGGTGATCGATCAGGCCCGTGGTGCCCGCACGGTCATTCCCGCCCCCGGTGCGGCCCTGTCGGAGCCGGGGCAGCGGGCGGCGGGCAACTGGGCGCGCGGCGAGACCATGCTGGTGGCCGGCGAGAGCTGCACCGTCTGGCATACGCATGA
The DNA here is from genome assembly GCF_047721585.1 of Gluconacetobacter sp. Lineage (NCBI taxonomy): Bacteria > Pseudomonadati > Pseudomonadota > Alphaproteobacteria > Acetobacterales > Acetobacteraceae > Gluconacetobacter > Gluconacetobacter sp. The sequence continues at coordinate 28,753 of NZ_JBDNXE010000013.1, read as the reverse complement.
CAGCGACGGCCGGGTCAGCGATGTCTGCTACAGCGAAGGTGGCGACATGTTGCAGGTCATGCAGGGCGACCAGATCGTGGTGCGTGCCGAGCAGGTTACCCATGACGCCCAGCCGGACACGGTCTTTGCCGTGCCGGAGGGACTGAAGGTCATCCAGGCCGCCCACCCCTGAAACGGCGGTTTCCGTCTCCTTCACTTCATGACAGAAATGGGGCGAAACCTGCCCGTAAATCGCCATGAGGGCATGGTGTGTTTCTTTTCATGCAGGATGGTTTGGTTCCTGCGCGCAAAGAAAGGGTACGGCCATGCATAAACTGGCTCGGCTTCTGCTGGTGGTTCCGGTGATGGCGGCGGGACTTGCCGCCGCGGCTCCTCCGGCCCACGCGCAATGGCGCGGTCCCGGATATGGCGGTCCCGGTCCCGGCCCCGGCTGGCACGGCGGCTGGCATGGGGGAGGCTGGCACGATGGCGGCTGGCGCCGGGGCTATTATGGTCGTGGTCCCGGCTGGGGTGGCCGGGGCTATTACGGTCGCGGCCCCGGCGTGGGCGGAGCTTTTGTCGGCGGCCTCATCGGCGGGGCGCTGATCGGCGCGGCCGGAACGGTGATCGCCGAACAGGCCTATGCGCCGCCCCCTCCGCCGCCGCCGCCTCCGCCGGTCTATGTGCAGCCCTACGGGTACGCCTATCCGATCTATTGATCGGCATCAGAGTTCGGACGCCGCCTTCATCACTTCGGCGACATGGCCGGGCACTTTGACGTTCCGCCACACGCGGGCGACCCGGCCCGAGCCGTCGATCAGGAAGGTGGCGCGTTCGATGCCCATATATTTGCGGCCATACAGCGTCTTTTCGACCCACACGCCATAGGCTTCGGTTACCGTGCCGGTGGCGTCGGAGGCCAGCGGAAAGGCGAGGTTCTGCTTGGTGGCGAAATTGTCGATCGCCTTCATGGAGTCCCGCGATACGCCGATGACGGGGATGCCGGTGCCGCCCAGCGCGCCCAGCGCCTCCTGGAAGCCGCATGCCTCGGTGGTGCAACCTGGCGTGCTGGCCTTGGGGTAGAAATACAGGATGAACGGCTTGCCCCGCATCGCCGCCAGACTGACATGCCGCCCCTTGCTGGCCTGCATGTCGAAATCCGGCACCGGGGCGCCGATGGCGGGAAAAATCGGGGTCTCGGTCATGGATGGATCTCCGTTCGGCCCCGTTCGGGGCGATCTGCCGTGGGCGGGTATTCTATCTTGATGGGTTTGCCGGTGTCCGCAAGCGTTCCGCCGGGTCCTCGACCGGGCCGACCAGCGTCACGAACAGGGCGCGCACCGATCGGGCGAGGTCGTCCATCAGGCCCAGCGCCTCGGCCATCGACGCCACGCCGATTTCGCGCAGCAGGATGTCGCTGGTGGCGGCGGGTATGGTGGCGGGGTCGGTCGGGGGGCGGGTGCCGAACAGGATGCGCAGCATGCTCTGTACCGATCGCCACAGCCGGTCCGCCCGCAGCAGCGTGCTTTCCGCAGCGGGGGGCAGATCGCCATGGCGTGCCAGCAGACGCAGCGCCTCCCGCGTGCAGGGCGAGCGCGCCTCGGCGGTGCCGGCGACCAGTTGCAGCGTCTGCGCGATGAATTCCACATCCATCAGCCCGCCCGGCCGGCGCCGGATATCCCACGGTCCTTCGGGCGGCAATTCGCGCGCGATCCGCGCACGCATCGCGCTGGCATCGTCCAGAATCGCCTGGCGCGCGGCGGGGGAGCGGGTGCCATCCAGCGCGGTGCCGATCGCGGCGCGCATGGCGCGGACCAGCGGCGGCGCGCCGGCGACCACCCGCGCGCGGGTCAGGGCCATGCGCTCCCACGTCCAGGCGCTTTCCGCATGGTAGCGGCGGAAGGAGTCCAGCGACAGCGCCACCGGCCCCTTGGAGCCGGACGGGCGCAGGCGCATGTCCACCTCATAGAGCGGGCCTTCGGGGCCCGGCGCGGTCAGCGCGGCGATGAAGGCATGGGCCAGCCGGACGAAATACTGCCCCACGGGCAGCGGGCGCGGCGGCAACCCGCCGCCCTCGGCGGTGCCTCGCGACGGGATCACGCTTTCGGTCACCTCGGCCGGATGGTCATAGATCAGCATCAGGTCCAGGTCCGAGCCGGGCATCATCTCGCGCGACCCGGCCTTGCCCAGCGCCACCACCACCATCGCCCCGCCGGGGATGCGCCCATAGCGTTTGCGATGCTCGGCGGTGACGGTGCGCAGCAGGCCACGGATCACCGCATCGGCCATGTCGGTGCGCGCCCGGCTGGCGCTGTCCACATCCATGCGATGCTCCAGACGGGCGCTGGAGAGGCGGAATTCCTCGCCACGCACCAACGTACGCAGCACCGGAAGAAGCTGTTCGGTGGAGGTCGCCGCCATCACATGCTGGCGCACGAGCTGGGCGGGCGGCAGGTCGGCGGTGCGTGCGTCGGTCTCGTCGTCGCCGATGCCGCCCAGCAGCCCTTCCAGCGCCGCCGGGGTTTCCGCCAGATGGTCGGCCAGGAAGGCCGAGCCATCGAGGATGGTGGCAATGCGCCCGATCAGCGCCGGATTGCGCTCCAGCAGCGAGAGAAACTGCACGCCGGCCCATTGGCGGGAGAGCATGGCGTCGAACCGGCGCAGGCAGGTCAACGGCTCGCGGCGCTGGCCGAAGCTGGAGAGAAGGGCCGGCATCAGGCGGCGCAGCAGGCTGCGCGCGCGGTCCGAGCGCAGGGCCCGCAGGCGGTTGCCGCTCCATCGGCCCAGCAGGGCCAGCGCATCGGGAATGTCGGCCTCCGCGAAGCCGGCGCCGCGCAGATGCTCCGCCATGTCCTCGGCCTCGGGGTCGATCGAGGCTTCGGCGCCTTCGGGCTCGGCGAACTGGCGTTCGAAGATCCGGCGCGATTCCTGCATGATCGGCAGCATCATGGCCGCCAGGGCGCGGCCGCTCTCCTCCTGCATGAAGATCGCGTAGATATTGAAGGTCTCGCGCGTCGCGGGCAGGCTGTGGGTCTGGTGGTCGGCCTGCATCTGCAACCGGTGTTCGGCGCGGCGCAGCATGCGATAGGTGCGGGCCAGGCTTTCGCCCTGCGGGCGGGGCAGGATGCCGGCGCGCACCAGCCGCCGCAACGCGCCCAGCGTCGTGGGGTCGCGCAGTTCGGGCTCCCGCCCGCCCCAGACCAGTTGCAGCGCCTGGGCGACGAACTCCACCTCGCGGATGCCGCCCTGGCCCAGTTTCAGGTTGTGGCCCAGCAGCCAGTCGCGGGCCAGTCCGGGGTCATGCACCGTGCGGTCGGTCAGGCGCGACAGGCCGGAATGGCCGGCATTGCGGTGGCGGTCGATGCGCGCCTTCATGTCGTGCAGGTCGTCGATCACCGCGAAATCGAGGTGCCGGCGCCACACGAAGGGGTGGATCGCGCGCAGGAAGCGGCGGCCGGCACCGATGTCGCCGGCGACCGGGCGGGCCTTGGTCATCGCCGCCCGTTCCCAGGTCTGGCCCATGCTTTCGTAATAGGCGATGGCGGCGGGAAACGAGATCGCCGGCGGCGTCGCCGAGGGGTCGGGGCGCAGGCGCAGGTCTGTGCGGAAGACGTAGCCATCGGCATCGCGCGCTTCCATCAGGCTTACAAGATCGCTAGTCATGCGGATGAAGATCCGGCGCAAATCCTCGTGGCCCGGATGGCAATCGGGATCGTACAGCACGATCAGGTCGATATCCGAGGAGTAGTTCAGTTCCCGCGCACCCAGCTTCCCCATCGCCAGCACGACGAATCCGCTGCCCCGGCTCGGGGCGTTCGGGTCCGGCAGAATCAGTTGCCCGCTATCATGCGCCGTTTGCAGCAGATGTCTGACCGCAGCTTCCAATGCGCCTTCGGCCAGTCGGCTGAGGGCGAGCGTGACCTGCTCCAGAGTCCACAGGTTGCCGATATCGGCCAGTGCGATGGCCAGCGCGGCCTGACGCTTGGCGGCGCGCAGGGTGGCGGCGATCGTGGCGTGGCTGTCGCGCGGGGTCAGCGCCGCCATGCTGTCCAGTGCCGCGGCCATGCCCGCATCCGGCCCTTCGGCCAGCAGGCGGGCGAACGGCACGGCGTCGCGCCGGATCAGCCCGGCCAGATAGGGGCTGTTGCCGCCGACCGCCGCCAGCATCGCCGCCACACCTTCGGCGCGCAGCAGGTCCGGGTCCAGCGCGTGTTCCTGCCACAGTTCGTCCAGATCCTCGCGCAGCAGGCCGGCGCCACGCGGATCGGCCGGGGCGGGCCAGGCGCGGTTGGTCCAGGCGGCCGGGCCGCAGGCGGGCGGCGCCGGCGTGGCGCGGGCGGTGCGATGTCGGGGCATGGATCGTCCTGGTCCGGACCCCGCGCCGTGGCGCGCCGGGGTCGGGGCGCACCCTGGACGGCGGCATGACGCAAGGTCAAGACCCTCAACCGCCCCGGCCCCGCCGGTGGGTGCGCATGCTGTGGGTGCTCGCGGCGGCCTGCCTCGCGGCGCCGGCGCTGCTGGTCCTGGGGCTGCTGACGTGGCTTTCGTGGCGGCCGGTCGATGTCACGCCGCTGGCACGGCTGGCCCTGGCGCGCGCCCTGCCGGCTGACGCACCGGGGCAGTCGGCCAGCCGTCTGGCTCTCGGGCGGATGCGCATCGGCTGGGACTGGCTGCATCGCGGTCTGGCCGCACCGCTGGAGGTCGCGGCTGACGACCTGCGCCTGCACCGGCCGGACGGCAGCGTGGCGGCCAGCGTGGGCGCGGTGCGGCTGGTGGTGGCCAGCGGCCCACTGCTGCATGGGCGCTTCGCCGCGCCGGAACTGGCGCTTTCCGGCGCGCGGGTGGCACTGCGGCGGAGCCGTGACGGCGCGGTCGGCCTCGATATCGGGCCGGCGCCCGTCCGTGGTGGCGGTGAGGGCCTTCCGTTCGACCCTCGGATGACGGAGCGTCTGGCGCTGGAGGATGTGGCGGTCACGCTGCGCGACGTGCCCACCGGCCAGACCTGGCACGCCGACGGCGTGAATGCCGACCTGCATGCCGTGCATCATGCCGCCCTGTTCGGGCTCGTCGGCCATGCGGGCCTGACCCTGGCGGGGCCAGGTGTGCGCACGTCGCTGCGGGCCGACGGTCAGGCTGACGGTGCCGCCGGGCTGGTCTGGCATCTGTCCACGACGCCGGTGACACCCAGCGCATTGGCCCCCTTGGCGCCGGGTCTGGCGCATGCCGATCTGCCCGTCTGGCTGGACGGTACGGTGCATCTTGCAGCCGGCCGGGACGGGCTGATGGCGCGCCCCGTTTCTGCGGCGCTGCGCGTGCAAACCGGTGCCGGCCGGATCGTGACGGGGCCAGGTGGCCTGATTCGCGTGGCCGATGCGCGGGCCGACCTCATCGCCGGTTTCACGCCCGATGCCGGTGGCGGCATGCTGCCCGGCGGGGCGAAGATCCGGCTGGACGCGCTGACGGCGAATCTGCTGCCGTCCGACCGTCCCGCCGGCACGCCCGCCGACACAGTTACGCTGACGGCCCATGCGGCGCTGAATATCGCCCGCCTCGACGGTCCCGGCCCGATCGACGGGTCGGCGGATGCCACCATTCCCGCGCTCGATTTCGCGACGCTCGGCGCCTACTGGCCGGCAGGGGCGATGAAGGGCGCGCGTGCATGGGTCACGCGGAACATCACGCGCGGCGCGGCGCGCGACCTGCATGTCGCGGTTGGGTTAGGCAGCCCGGCGGGGTGGAGCGGCATCACCATGCGGTCGATGACCGGCGGCGTCAGCGGCTCGGACCTGGAACTGCACTGGCTGCGCCCGATCCCGCCGATCGAGGGGATCAATGCTGTCCTGACCTTCGAGGGGCCAGATGCGCTGTCGATCGCTTTCAGCGACGGCACCCAGACCATGGAGCGCGCCGGCCGGAATGTCGGCGTCACTGGCACCGGCCATCTGGCGGTGGGCGACGGGCATATGCGCATCACCGGCCTGATGGGAAAGGACCAGATCGGCGACATCACCACCACCCTGCGCGGCAATCTGCGTGATGTGCTGGCCCTGTTGGCCGAACCGCGCCTGCATCTGCTCTCGCGCCATCCGGTCGCGTTCGAACGGCCCAGCGGCAATGCGCGGGTGCTGCTACATCTGGTCCTGCCGCTGGACGACAAGGTGTCGGTCGATCAGATCCATCTGAACGGCCATGCCGACGTGGACCATCTGCATCTGGGCAACGTGGTGCAGGGGCGGGATCTGGATGACGGACGGGTGGCGCTGGATGCCACCACCGAGGGGTTGAACCTGCATGGCACGGCGTTGCTGGGCGGCATGCAGTCGGTCCTGGCCTACGCCATGGATTTCCGGGGCACGCCCGATGTCCGCACCACCGAGACCGCGCATGTGCGCGCCCATGTCACGCCCGAGAGCGCGGCGCGCGCCGGTTTCGATGTCGGCCAGCGCTTTCATGGCAGCGCGGACCTGGATGTCGATTACGATCATTTCCCCGGTGGGGCCGGGCAGGTGGGCCTGAAGCTGGATCTGGCCGATGCCGCGCTGACCATCCCGGTATGGAGCAAGCAGCGGGGACAGCCGGCGGAGGCTTCTGCACGGCTGGGCCTGGATGACGGGCGCCTGGTTTCGGTCGAGGCCATTCACGCGACGGGCCCCGACCTGCTGATCGACGGGCGCGCCACCATGGGCCGCGATGGCGGGCGCACCCTGATCATGCGCGGCTTCCGCGTCGGCCGGTCGCGCGGCGATGCGACGGTGGGCGTCTCGCCCCGTCCGGCCGATCCGCTCCATGTGGCCGTCCATGCGTCGGTGCTGGATCTCTCGCCGCTGCTGGCCCCCCCGCCGGACCCGGCGGCCCCTCCGAAAACGCCCGCCAAAGCGGCCTATCACATGCCCGAGGCCGCGTCGGGCCGAGTGCATGGGCCACCCGGACGAAGCTGGCTGATCGATGCCGATGTCCGAACCCTGTTCTACGCCCGAGAATCGGCCCTGACCGGCGTGCATGCGCATCTGGAGGATAATGGCGTCCGCCTCACGCGGATGCGGTTTTCCATGGCAGGCCCGTCGCCGGCCAGCGCGACGCTGACGCCGGAACATGACGGGCGGCATCTGTGGGCCAGTGTCGAGGATCTGGGCCTGATGCTGCGCACACTGGGCGTGAGCACGAAGTTCGACGGCGGCCGAACCGTGATCCGGGGCGTGTTCGATGACGCCCAGCCCACGGCGCCTTTCGCCGGGGTGCTGACGGTCGATCCGATCACGGTGCGCGAGGTGCCCCGGGCGGTGCGTCTGGCCAACAATGCGTCGCTGTATGGCTGGATGCAGGCCGCACCGGCACCGGGTTTCTCGATCGCGCGCATCTCGCTTCCCTTTACCTTCCGCGACGGGATTCTGGCGGTGCATGACGGCGTGGCCAGCAACGCCTCGCTGGGCGTGACGGTCGAGGGGCCGGTCGACCTGGACCGGGGAAAGCTGGACCTGAAAGGGACGATCGTGCCGGCTTTCGCCGTCAACACCATCCCCGGCCACATGCCGGGCGTGGGGCGGCTGATGAGCCCAGAAAAGGAGGGCGGCCTGCTGGCGGCTACCTTCGCGGTCAGCGGCGCGCTGGATTCGCCGGCTCTGCGGGTCAATCCGTTCTCGCTCTTCCTGCCGGGCGTAATGCGGCGGCTGGTGGAATAGGCTGTTTTTGGAAGGAGAGGCGATGTCCGACGGTCTGGGCACCGGCATATGGGGGCTCATGGCCCTGGCGGCGATCGCGATCGTGGCCGTTCTGGTGCTGATGGCCCGGCGCGGTGGCGGGCGCGGAACGGAGAGCGGCGATCTGCTGGCGCGTGTCTATGTGATGATGGAGCGGGATTCCTCGGCGCGCCAGGCCGATGCCGAGGCCCAGCGCACCCGGCTGGACCAGTTGCGTGGCGAGACCGCCGACCGGCTGGCGCTGATGGCGCAATCCCTGACCCGCGACCTGGCCGAGGCACGCGTGCGCCAGAGCGAGGCGCTGCGCGAGATGGCCGAGAGTTCGGCGCGCCAGCTCGAAGCCATCCGTGCCACGGTGGACGAACGTCTGCACGAAGCAGTGGAACGTCAGATGCAGACTTCGTTCCAGCGGGTGCTGGAGCAGTTCACGGCCATGCAGAAGGCGATGGGCGAAGTCTCGGCGATGACGGCGCAGATCGGGGACCTCAAGCGCCTGTTCTCCAACGTCAAGACGCGCGGCGGCTGGGGGGAGGCGCAGTTGCGCGCCATCCTGGACGACGTGCTGCCTCCCGGCGCCTACGAGGCCAATTGCCGCCTGCGCGAGGGCAGTGCGGAGGTGGTGGAGTTTGCCGTACGCATGCCGGTACGGGCCACCACCCCGCCGTTGCTGGCGATCGACTCGAAATTCCCGACCGAAGCCTATGAGCGCCTGCTGGATGCCGTGGACCGGGTGGACGCCGACGCCGAACGCGCTGCCCGTCGCGCGCTGGAAACGACGCTGAAGATTGAAGCCCGCAAGATCGCGTCCAAATATATCGTTCCGCCGGTCACGGTGGAATTCGCGGTCCTGTATCTGCCCACCGACGGGCTCTATGCCGAAATCGCGCGGATTCCGGGGCTGGTGGACGAGATCGGGCGTACCTGCCGGGTGATGATCATGGGGCCGGGCCTGCTGCCGGCCATGCTGCGGACGATCCATCTGGGATACGTCACCATGGCGCTGGAGGAACGGACCGACGGCATCGCCCGCCTGCTGGGGGCCACCCGGCAGGAGATGCTGCGGATGGACGGGGTGCTGGAACGGCTGGCCCGCAATGCCTCGGCCATGTCGTCGTCGATCGACGAGGCACGGCGGCGGACGCGGGTGGTGGCGAAGCAGTTGCGCGGGCTGGACGGGATCGACGCGGCGGCCGCGCCGGCGGTGGACGAGGGTGCGACAGAGCGTGGTGAAACCGAATTTAATGGTGCTTGAGGCGGGGTGCGATCATGCCTGACCGGACCATGAATGCGACATCGACCACAGAACCGTTTCCCTCGCCAGGGGAGGCCGGGCCTGGCCGCGAAGCCAGGCCACGGGTGCTGCTGGTGGAAGATGACGGCAAGATCGCCCAGGAAGTCGCCGAGGAGCTGGAAAGCCGGGGCTTCGCCGTCCGCCATGCGGAAACCGGGCCGGCCGGACTTGCTGCGGCGCTGGCCGAGACGTTCGACGTCATGGTCGTGGACCGGATGCTGCCCGAGATGGACGGGCTGACACTGATCGAGACCCTGCGCGGCCGTCAGGTCTCCAGCCCGGTGCTGGTGCTCTCCGCGCTGTCGGCGGTCGATGACCGTGTCAGCGGCCTGAAGGCCGGCGGCGACGACTACCTGACCAAACCCTTCGCGATGGAGGAACTGGCCGCCCGGTTGGAGGCGCTGATGCGCCGCCCCAACAACACGCGCGAGACCATGCTGCATGTCGGCCCGTTGAGCATGGACCTGATCGAGCGTACGGTCACGCGCGACGGCCAGCCGATCGAGTTGCTGCCGCGCGAATTCCGGCTGCTGGAATATCTGATGCGCCGGCCCAATCAGGTACTCACCCGCACGATGCTGCTGGAAGATGTGTGGAACTACCGTTTCATTCCGCAGACCAACCTGGTGGATGTCCATATCGGCAAGCTTCGGCGCAAGATCGACGATCCCGCCGGCGTGCCGTTGATCCACAGCATCCGGGGTACCGGCTTCATGCTGCGCGTGCCTGAATAGGCGATGCAACTGGGCGAGGTGCTGCGCACCGCGACGTTCCGGCTGACGCTCGCGGTGGTGGTGGCGATGATCGGCACGGCGGCGCTGCAATTTTCGGTGGGATATAGCCAGACCAAGGCGTTCGAGTTCCGTCGCACGGATGCCCTGCTGCATCGTGAGGCCGCCCTGCTGGCGCAGGAAACACCGCAGGATCTGGCGCACAAGGTCAGCGAGCGCGCGACCGACGATCTGCGCGTCGTGATTAACCAGGCCGCCCTGTTCGACTCCGCCCATCATTATGTCGCGGGCGATCTGCGCGCATGGCCCGAGGGGCTCGCGGTCGACGGCCGAGTCCACGAACTGACGGTGCGACCGAACGAGGACGAGCCCTATGTGCTGCGTGTCCTGGCCGTGCCGGTCGCGGGCGGCCGGGTGCTGGTGCTGGGGCGCGGGCTGCACATGCTGGCGGAATGGCGGCTGATGATGCGCCATTCGCTGCTGGTCTCGATTGTGCCCACGGTGCTGTTCGCGCTGCTGTGCGGCATCATATTGAGCCATCGTGCGCTGGGGCGCGTGGGCAGGATGCACGAGGCGATCGACCGGATCATGGATGGCGACCTGCACGAGCGCCTGCCCGCCGGGCGTCAGCGCGACGAGATGCAGCGCCTGGCCGGCAGCGTGAACCGCATGCTGGACCGGCTGGAGCATCTGATGGGCGAGATCCGCGATGTCGGGAACGATATCGCCCATGACCTGCGCACACCCCTGGCCCGCGTGCGCGCCCGTCTGGACCGCGCGCAGGCCGGCACATTGTCGGCCGACGACCTGCGCGCCGTGATCGCCCGGGCGATCGACGATCTGGACCAGTGCTTTTCCGTCATCACCGCGCTTCTGCGGATCGGCGAGATCGAGAACGCCCGTCGGCGGGTCGGATTCTCGCTGGTGGACCTGAACGAGATCGCGGCCGACATTGTCGATCTGTACGAGCCGATCGCGGAGACGAGGCAGATCCGGCTGGAACTTCTCGCGGCGTCGGGGCCTGTGCCTGTGCATGGAGACCGCGACCTGCTGATCGAGGTGCTGGCGAACCTGATTGATAACGCGCTGAAATTTACCGATGAAGGCGGCGATGTCACCCTGGCGGCCTTCGCTGACGGCCAGGGTTCGGCACGGCTGGAAATCGCCGATACCGGCATCGGCATCATGCCCCAGGAGCGTCAGGCGGTGCTGAACCGCTTCTACCGTTCGGACAAGAGCCGCCATGTGCCAGGCAGCGGGCTGGGGCTCAGCCTGGTCTCGGCCATCCTGCGCCTGCATAATGCGCAACTGACAATTTCCAACGCCCGCCAGCATGAAGAGCGCCCCGGTGCGTTGTTCGGGGTCACATTTCCCCCGCCTGCGCAGGCCGTTTTTTAAATGGGAATTTCATTGGCGTGATCGAATGGCGTGCTAACGAGGCGCCGAACGATCGGGAGTGACGACGATGCACGCTTGCGGGCCAGATCGCAGGAGCGTGGCGGACAGGCAGGAGAGATGCGCGGTCCAGCGCGCATGGGGGGCGCGCCGCGCATGAATTCGATTGTCGTTACCGCGCTCAAGCGGCCTTATACGTTCGTCGTCCTGTCGATTCTTATCGTCGTGTTCGGTGTCCGGTCGATGGTCCAGACCCCGACCGATGTCTTTCCCAGCATCAAGATCCCCGTCGTCGCGATCGTCTGGGGGTATACCGGCCTGATGCCGGAGGATATGTCCGGCCGCGTCATCTATTATTACGAGCGCGCGCTGACCGCGACCGTCAATAATATCGAGCATATCGAAAGCCAGTCCTATTACGGACGCGGCATCGTCAAGGTGTTCTTCCAGCCGGGCACCGATACCGCGGTCGCCCAGACCCAGATCACCTCCGTCTCGCAAACCGTGATCAAGCAGATGCCGACGGGCATGACGCCGCCGCTGGTGCTGACCTACAATGCGTCCTCGGTGCCGGTGCTGACGCTCCAGGTGTCGTCGGACTCCATGACGGCCTCGCAGATCTACGACATGTCGTCGAACCTGATCCGCCCCGCATTGGTGGCGGTGGCGGGGGCGGCGATCCCGAATCCCTATGGTGGCCAGCCGGGCAATATCATGGTCGATCTGGACCAGGCGAAGCTGCTGGCGCACGGCCTGTCGGCCACCGACGTGGGCAACGCGCTGGGTAAGCAGAATATCGTGCTGCCGGCGGGCGACCAGAGGATCGGGGCGCTGGACTACATGGTCCAGACCAATGCGACACCGCGCGCGATCGACGAATTCAACGCGATTCCGATCAAGCAGGTCGGCAATGCGGTCGTCTATGTGCGTGACGTGGCGTGGGTACATCAGGGTGGGCCGCCGCAGACCAACATGGTGCTGGTCAAGGGCCATCAGGCGGTCCTGATCGTGATCATGAAGAGCGGCGATGCCTCGACGCTGGACGTGGTCAGCGGCGTGAAGGCCCTGCTCCCCGGTGTCACCGCCACCCTGCCGCCCGGCGTGCAGATCAAGGTACTGAATGACGCCTCGACCTTCGTGAAGGAGGCGGTGCGCGACGTGGTGCAGGAAATGGGCACGGCGGCGCTGCTGACCAGCCTGGTGGTGCTGCTGTTCCTGGGCTCGTGGCGTTCGACGGTCATCATCGCCACCTCGATCCCGCTGGCCATGCTGTGCGCCATCATCGGGCTGGGCTGGGCCGGTCAGACCATCAATGTCATGACATTGGGCGGTCTGGCCCTGGCGGTCGGCATCCTGGTCGATGATGCGACCGTCATGATCGAGAACATCGACGCGCACCTGGAAATGGGCAAGGACCTGGAAACCGCGATCATCGACGCGGCGAACCAGATCGTGATCCCGACCTTCGTGTCCACCTTGTGTATCTGTATCGTCTGGATGCCGCTGTTCCAGTTGACCGGCGTTGCCGGCTGGCTGTTCATGCCCATGGCCGAGGCCATCATTTTCGCGATGATCGCCTCCTTCATCCTCTCGCGAACCCTTGTCCCGACCATGGCCAAATACATGCTGGCGGCCCAGGTCGCGGCTCATGATGCCGCTGCGCACGGCCATGCACCGCCGAAGGGGTTCTTCGGACGCTTCCAGCAGGGGTTCGAGGCCAAATTCACGCGCTTCCGCCATGCCTACCGCGACGTGCTGACGGCGCTGGTGGCCGCGCGCCTGCGCTTTATCGGCACGTTCCTGGGGGTGGCCGTCGGCTCGGTGGGGCTGTTGATGTTTGTCGGCCAGGATTTCTTTCCCGAAATCAACTCGAACGCGCTGGCCATGCATATGCGCGCGCCGCTGGGCACCAAGCTGACCGAAGCGGGCAAGATCTCGATGCTGGTCAGCAACGAGATCCATCGCCTGCTGCCGGGCGAGGTCGATGATATCGTGGCCAATTGCGGCCTGCCGTTCAGTGGCCTGAATCAGGCCTTCATTCCGACCCCCACCGTCGGCACGCAGGATTGCGACCTGACCATCACCCTGCGCGACGAGGAAGCGCCGGTGGCAGCCTACCGCGATATCCTCCGCAAGGGGCTGGGCGACCGCTTCCCCGGTACCGAAATGACCTTCATGCCCGCCGATCTGACGGCCAAGATCCTCAATTTCGGCCTCCCGGCACCGCTGGATGTGCAGATCAGCGGCCGTAACCTGACCGAGAACTTCACCTTCGCCCAGCATCTGGCCGAACGACTGCGCCATGTGACGGGCGTGACCGACGTTTCGGTGCAGGAACCGATGACGACGCCCACGCTGCGGGTGAATGCCAGGCGCTCATACGCGTTAGGGACCGGCCTGACGGAAGCCGACATCGCCAACAACGCGCTGGCGACCCTTTCGGGCAGCGGTCAGGTCTCGCCGACCTACTGGCTGGACCCGAAGACCGGGGTGTCGCATCTGGTCGATATCCAGACGCCGCTGCAATTCCTGCAGAAGCTGAACGACCTGGAGACGATCCCGATCGACCGGGGCGATGGCAATCCGCTGAGCAAGGCGCCGCAGATCCTGGGCGGCCTGAGCCAGATCGTCCAGACCGGCACGCCCGGCGAGGTCTCGCACTATAATATCATGCCGGTGTTCAACATTTACGCCACGAATAACGGGCTCGATCTGGGCGCGGTCTCGCGCGAGGTCAACCGGGTGGTGGAGGCATCGCGCCACGACCTGCCGCGCGGCTCCAGCCTGACGGTGCGTGGCCAGGCGGTGACGATGAACAGTGCCTACCGCCAGCTTGGCATCGGATTGGCGATGTCGATCCTGCTGGTGTACCTGATCATCGTCGTCAACTTCCAGTCGTGGCTGGACCCGTTCATCATCATCACGGCGCTGCCCGGCGCGCTGGCGGGTATCGCGTGGAGCCTGTTCCTGACGCATACCACCCTGTCGGTGCCGGCGCTGACGGGTGCCATCATGTGTATGGGCACCGCCACCGCCAACTCGATCCTGGTCGTGTCCTTCGCCCGCGAACGGCTGGAGGTGCATGGCGATGCGATCAAGGCGGCGATCGAGGCCGGGTTCGAACGTATCCGGCCGGTGCTGATGACAGCATCGGCCATGATCATCGGCATGTTGCCGATGTCCCTGAGCAATTCGCAGAACGCGCCGCTGGGCCGGGCGGTGATGGGTGGGCTGATGGTTGCGACGGTAGCGACGCTGCTGTTCGTGCCCTCCGTCTTCGCCCTGCTGCATGGCCGCCGGGCCGAGAGACACCGTAGCACCGAAGGAGAGCGCGCATGAGCGCCGTGGAACAGACCCGCGGACCAAAACCGTCGGGGCGCGGGCGGCTTCTTGCCAGCGTTGGCGTCATCCTTGCGGTGGTGGTGGTCGGCGGCGGAATCATACAGCGGCAGATGCATGTCAGCGCGCTGCACCAGCAGACGGAAGATGCCGCGATCCCGAGGGTGCAACTGATTTCGCCCGCCAGGGGGCCGAGCATCCGCACGCTGGATCTGCCGGGCAATATCTCGGCGTGGTACCTGGCGCCGATCTATGCCCAGGTCTCGGGCTATGTGCGCATGTGGTACAAGGATTTCGGTGCCGAGGTGAAGGCGGGCGACGTGCTGGCCACCATCGACACGCCGGGTCTGGACGCGCAGTACGCGGCCTCGAAGGCGAATTTCGACGTGGCGATGGCGCGCTACAAACTGGCGCAGATCACGGCGAAGCGCTGGAAGGCATTGCAGGGCACGCAGGCCGTGTCGCAGCAGGAAGTCGACGTGCAGGTCGCGAACGCCGAGGCCGAGCAGGCGCAGGTCGAGGCGGCGCGGCACGAGGTGTCGCGGTACGCCGCGCTGATCGGCTTCAAGCAGATCGTCGCGCCGTTCGATGGCGTCGTGACCTCGCGTCTGGCCGATGTCGGCGATTATGTGAATGCGGGTGGGGGTGACGTCAGTTCTCGTGGAACGGCGACCGAACTGTTCAGCGTGGCCGATGTGCACCGCATGCGCGTGTTCGTGTCGGTGCCGCAGGATTACGCCGACATCATCAGCCCCAAGCTGACGGCCGAGGTGACCGTGCCGCAGCATCCGGGGCGGGTGTACAAGGCCACGTTCCTGGCGACCGCCGGTGCGTTCAATTCCACGACCCGCACAGTTACCACCGAACTGACGCTGGATAACAGCGACCGCACCCTATGGCCGGATTCCTATGCCACCGTTCATTTCCGTGCGCCGGGCGATCCGGACATTCTGGTGATTCCGGAAGGCGCGCTGATCTTCCGTGCGGAAGGCATGCAGGTGGCTCTGGTCGACGAGCATAACCGCATCCGGCTGCATAATGTGACGGTCGGGACCAACCTGGGCACCACAGTGCAGATCCGGGGCGGACTGAAGGTGACCGACCGGCTGGTCAACAACCCCTCGGCCGGCCTGCTGGACGGGCAGGAAGTCCGCGTGGTGGATGCGACGCCGGGTTACAACGTGCAGCGGCCCACGGGCAGCGAACCTGTCCGCTCCGACGATGTCCGTGCCATGCCGAACGATCGGGCGGGCACGGAGGAGGCGGGAGCCCGTCAATGACCCTGTCTTCTCCTGCGCGGCGAGCGCGGCTCCGTTCCGCCCGTCGATTGTGGCGTGCAGCCCGGCTGGCCGGCGGCCTGGGGGTGCTCGTCGGCGTCGCCGGGTGCGACATGGCGCCGGCGTATCATCCCGATCATTTCGTCTTTCCGGACAACTGGAAGGGTGAGGGGACGGTGCGGTATGCCGCGCCGAACGAAGCGGCCTTGCGGGGAGACTGGTGGACGCTGCTGGGCGACCCGATCCTGAACCGGCTGGAAGAGCAGGCCAATCGGGTCAATCCCGACCTGCAAGTGGCAGCGGAGACCTTTACCCAGGCGCGCGACATGGCGGCCGAGGCGCAGGCGGGGCTGTATCCGCAAGTCTCGGCCAACGCGGGCATGGGAAAATACAAGGGGTCCCAGCATCGCCTGTGGCGCGGTCATGGCGCGACGGGTCCGACCTACATGTCGTCGGAGCAATATAGCGGGACCGCGACCTGGGAGCCGGATTTCTGGTCGGCGATCCGCAACCGCAAGCGCATGCGCACCCAGCAGGCGCAGGAGCGCGCGGCCGATTATGCGGTGATGCGGCTGAGTACCGATGCCGAACTGGCATCGGACTATATCGCGATTCGTGGGCTGGACGCGCAGGATGCGGTCTATCGCGACTCGATTCGGACCTACAAGTTGGCGGTTCAGATCACGCAAATGCGGCAGGCCGGGGCGATCGCCGCCGGGCTGGACGTCTCGCGCGCGGAAAACCAGCTTTATGCGACCCAGGCGCAGGAAACGGACCTGCTGGCGCGTCGGGCGGTGCTGGAGCATGCCATCGCGGCCTTTGTCGGCGTGGCGCCGGCGGCGTTCCATCTGGAGCCTGAGAACCAGATGCGCTTCCCCGATGTCGCGGTTCCGATGCTTCTGCCCTCGGCACTGCTGGAGCGGCGGCCGGACGTGGCCGCGGCGGAGCGCGAGATGGCGCAGGCCAACCGCGCCATCGGCGTCTCGCGGGCCGCGTTCTATCCGAACGTGTCGGTCAATGCGATGACCGGCTTCATGGATAACGGCTTCACGCTCGCCGACCTGTCGAACAGCATGTATTCCTATGCCGTGCAGGCCGCGATGCCGCTGTTCCAGGGGGGGCTGCGTCGTGCCGAACTGCAACGCACCTGGTCGCAATACCGCCAGGCGGAAGACAATTATCGCGGGACCGTGCTTCAGGCGTTCCAGGATGTCGAGGACGGGCTGACCATGACCGGTCAGTTGCGGGCCGAACTGGCGCAGCAGCATCGCTCGGTCCAGGCCGCGATGCGGACCCAGGGCATGACCATGGCGCTCTATACGGGTGGGCTGACCAATTACCTGGACGTGGTGGTGGCCCAGATCGCGGCCCTGACGGCGCGGATCGCGGAAGTGCAGGTCGAGACGCGCCGCCATCAGGCGACGGTGGCGCTGATCCGCGCGCTGGGCGGCGGCTGGACGCGCACGCAGTTGCCCTCCGACAAGTCGATCATGCCGTTCGCGCCGCTGCAATATGACGGGCTGCGCGTGCCGAAGGAGGCTGGCGGCATCGCGACGGGCAGTGGGCCGGAGAAGCTGAACCTGACGGGTCCCGGCCTGGCGGGGGTGGGGTTGACAACCCCGGCCCAATAAGGTTAGGGACCCGCCTCTTACGGAACGCGGGAGGTCGCGTCCGCTGCCTTGCGCGGCGGGGCGACCGCAGGAACCGCGGTCCGGGTGAAACAGTCAGGAGCCCCGGATATGGCCAAAAAGATCGTTGGCTACATCAAGCTACAAATTCCCGCCGGCAAGGCGAATCCGTCCCCGCCGGTCGGCCCGGCGCTGGGTCAGCGCGGCCTGAACATCATGCAGTTCTGCAAGGAGTTCAACGCCAAGACGCAGGGCCTCGAGCCCGGCATGCCGATCCCGGTCGTCATCACCGCCTTCGCCGACCGCACCTTCACCTTCATCACGAAGACGCCGCCGAATACCTATTTCCTGATGAAGGCCGCGAACATCAAGAAGGGCAGTTCGACGGTCGGTAAGTCGGCGGCCGTCGGCAGCGTGACGATGACGCAACTGCGCGAGATCGCCGAGCAGAAGAAGCAGGACATGAATGCCAACGACATCGACGGGGCTGTGCGGATGCTGATCGGCTCCGCCCGTTCGATGGGCCTTACGGTGGTGGAGGGCTGATCCAATGGCCAAGAACAAGCGTCTGACGGCCGGCCAGGCCTCTGTTGACCGTAACAAGGCCTATGGCCTGGACGAGGCGATCGGTCTGGTGAAGCAGACGGCGACCGCCAAGTTCGACGAGACGATCGAGATCTCGCTGAACCTGGGCATCGACCCGCGTCACGCCGACCAGATGGTCCGCGGCCTGCTGTCGCTGCCGAACGGCACCGGCAAGACCCTGCGCGTGGGCGTGTTCGCCCGTGGCGCGAAGGCCGAGGAGGCCCTGGCCGCCGGTGCCGACGTGGTCGGCGCCGAGGATCTGGCCGAGAAGGTGCAGGCTGGCGAAATCGCGTTCGATCGCTGCATTGCGACGCCGGACATGATGGCCCTCGTCGGCCGCCTGGGTAAGATCCTGGGTCCGCGCGGCCTGATGCCGAACCCGAAGCTGGGTACGGTGACCATGGACGTGAAGGGCGCCGTTACGGCGGCCAAGTCCGGTCAGGTCGAATATCGCGCCGAAAAGGCCGGTATCATTCATGCCGGCATCGGCAAGGCGTCTTTCGGCAGCGACAAGCTGGCCGAAAACATCCGCGCCTTCGTCGATGCGGTGCAGAAGGCCAAGCCGACGGGCGCCAAGGGCACCTATCTGCGCAAGGCTGCTCTGTCGTCCACGATGGGCCCCGGCGTGCGCGTCGACGTGTCCTCGTTCTCGGCGGCCTGAGCATCAGGAGATGACGTGATGCCCGCAAGGGCATCGCGGACAGGAGACGGGGCGCTTCGGGTCCCGTTCTTCCGAACCTGTCCATGACCGGATGTGGCTTATGCCTTGATGGGCCTTCGGGTCCGCAACCGGAAGACGGGGATTGCCGGATAGGGGTGGTTTCGCCGCCCGCACTGGTTGTTCCGTTGTTCACAGGACAGGCGAACCGGAGGATGGGCCGCAAGGCTCTGTCCTCCTAGGGTAAACCCGGCCTGTTGGGGCATCCCCGGCAGGTCACGACGGAGACGGGAATTGGACCGTACGGAGAAGCGGGAGTTTGTTGCCTCCCTCGCGGCCGTGTTCGCCGAGACGTCCATGGTTGTCGTAACCCGCAATGACGGGCTGACGGTGGCTGATGCGACGATCCTTCGGCAGCGCGTGCGTGCGGCTGGAGCGACTTACAAGGTCGCGAAGAACCGGCTGGCCAACCTCGCCCTGGCAGGGACCCGATTCGAAGGCATTTCGCCGCTGCTGAAGGGGCCGACCGCGATTTCGTGGTCGGCCGATCCGGTGGCCGTGGCGAAGGTGCTTGTCGAGTTCGCCAAGACCAACGAAAAGCTCGTTCTGCTCGGTGGAGCGCTCGGCACCCAGACATTGAATGTCGATGGTGTTAAGGCGCTGGCCGAACTGCCGTCCCTGGATACGCTCCGGGCGCAGCTGGTGGGGATGATCTCCACGCCGGCCACGCGCATCGCGGGTGTTCTCCAGGCGCCGGCTGGACAGCTTGCGCGGGTTTTCGGCGCCTACGCCAAGAAGGACGAGGCTGCCTGAGCCATCTGCGCCCCGCGTGCGCGGGGTGATGAAATTTACACACTCTCGTGAAATCGGGATTGTGTTGCGCCAATCAGTGTATAAATTAGGAAGACCAAATCATGGCCGATCTGACCAAACTCGTTGACGAGCTGTCCGCCCTCACGGTTCTCGAGGCCGCCGAGCTCTCGAAGCTGCTGGAAGAGAAGTGGGGCGTTTCCGCCGCTGCTCCGGTTGCCGTTGCCGCTGCGCCGGCCGCCGCCGCTGCCGCTCCGGTTGAAGAGCAGACCGAGTTCACTGTTATCCTGGCCAAGGCCGGCGACAAGAAGATCAACGTCATCAAGGAAATCCGTGGCATCACCGGCCTGGGCCTGAAGGAAGCCAAGGACCTGGTCGAGGGTGCGCCGAAGACCGTGAAGGAAGGCGTAAACAAGGACGAAGCCGAGAAGATCAAGAAGGTTCTTGAAGAGAACGGCGCGACCGTCGAAGTGAAGTAATCTGCCGGATGCAGGCGGCCTCCGGGCTGCTTCTCCTGCTTGATGTCAGGTGAGGGCGGGAAACCGAAAGGTGCCCGCCCCCTTGGCCGTTCTGGCGCCCTGACCGCAAGGTCTCGGGCGCCTTCGGCGGTAGAAGGCCCATCTTTCGGGGTGGGCGGGGGCGCCGGTTTCGGCGCCCAGGCATGGATGGTTTGTGATGATCCGCTTTCGGTCGCCGTGGCTCCGGGTTCCGGGCGCGGAAAGGTCCGGGTCGTCGGGGATGGGGGCAGGATAGACGATGAACGCCATTACGAAATCGTTCACGGGACGCAAGCGCATCCGCAAGAGCTTCGGGCGGATACCCGAAATCGCTCCGATGCCCAATCTGATCGACGTGCAGCGCGCCAGTTACGAGGCGTTCCTGCAGATGAACGTGTCGCCCGACAGCCGGACGCAGACCGGCCTGCAGGAAGTGTTCCGTTCGGTTTTTCCGATCAATGATTTCGCCGGGCGCGGCCGCCTGGAGTTCGTGCATTACGAACTCGAAGAGCCGAAATACGATGTCGAGGAATGCATCCAGCGCGGCCTGACCTTCGCGGCGCCGCTGAAGGTGGTCCTGCGCCTGATCGTGTGGGATGTCGACGAGGACACCGGCTCGCGCTCGATCCGCGACATCAAGGAACAGCCCGTCTATATGGGCGACATGCCGCTGATGACGGATAACGGCACCTTCATCATCAACGGCACCGAGCGCGTCATCGTCAGCCAGATGCACCGCAGCCCCGGCGTGTTCTTCGATCACGACAAGGGCAAGACCCATTCCTCGGGCAAGTTCCTGTTCGCCGCCCGCGTCATCCCCTATCGCGGCTCGTGGCTCGATTTTGAATTCGACAGCAAGGACCTGATCTACGTCCGCATCGACCGCAAGCGGAAGCTGCCGGTCACGACGCTGCTGTACGCCCTGGAAGGCGAGGCCTCGGCCGCCGCCCGTGCCGCGAAGACCGCCGAGGGCGGCGACGTGGACGCGTTGGAGATCCGCGGCATGGATGCCGACGAGATCCTGGGCTATTTCTACAACAAGGTCGTCTTCACCAAGGGCCCCAAGGGTTGGGCCCGTCCGTTCGACGCCGAGTCGTTCCGTGGCATGAAGCTGCTGGAGCCGCTGGTG
Organism: Gluconacetobacter sp.; assembly: GCF_047721585.1. NCBI lineage: Bacteria > Pseudomonadati > Pseudomonadota > Alphaproteobacteria > Acetobacterales > Acetobacteraceae > Gluconacetobacter > Gluconacetobacter sp. The sequence goes on along the minus strand of NZ_JBDNXE010000013.1, from coordinate 7,737 downwards.
GACGCGCAGAGCGGCGAAGTGGTGGCCGAGGCCGACGCCAAGCTGACCGCCCGCATGGTGCGCAAGATCGCCGAGACGACCAAGGAAGTGCTGGTCGGCGCCGCCGGTCTGGTCGGTCGTTACGTGGCGCATGATCTGGTCAACCCCGAGACCGGCGAGATCTATGCCGAGGCTGGCGAGGAACTGACCGAGGCGCGCCTCGAGGCCCTGGAAGAGGCGGGCGTCGACTGCCTGCCGACGCTGGCGGTCGATGCCGCGAACGGCCCGTGGATCCGCAACACGCTGGCGGTGGACAAGAACGGCTCGCGCGACGACGCGCTGACCGACATCTATCGCGTGATGCGCCCCGGTGAGCCGCCGACCCCGGAAACCGCCGAAGCGATGTTCTCGGGTCTGTTCTTCGACGCGGACCGCTACGACCTCTCGGCCGTCGGCCGCGTGAAGATGAACATGCGCCTGGGCCTGGACGCACCGGACACCATGCGCGTGCTGCGCAAGGAAGACATCCTGCGCACCGTCAAGATCATGTGCGAGCTGAAGGACGGCCGCGGCGCGATCGACGACATCGACAATCTGGGCAACCGTCGCGTCCGCTCGGTCGGCGAGCTGATGGAAAACCAGTATCGCGTCGGCCTGCTGCGCATGGAGCGTGCGATCCGCGAGCGCATGGGCTCGGTCGATATCGACACCGTGATGCCGCATGACCTGATCAACGCCAAGCCGGCGGCGGCGGCGGTGCGCGAGTTCTTCGGCTCGTCGCAGCTCAGCCAGTTCATGGACCAGACCAACCCGCTGTCGGAAGTGACGCATAAGCGCCGTCTCTCGGCGCTTGGCCCGGGCGGTCTGACCCGTGAGCGTGCCGGCTTCGAGGTGCGCGACGTCCATCCGACCCATTATGGCCGCATCTGCCCGATCGAGACGCCGGAAGGGCCGAACATCGGTCTGATCAACTCGCTGGCGACCTACGCCAAGGTGAACAAGTACGGCTTCATCGAAACTCCGTATCGCCTGGTGCGTGACGGCGTGCTGCAGGACGGCTGGAAATACCTCTCCGCCATGGAAGAGGAAAAGCTGATCGTCGCCCAGGCCGATGCGAAGCAGGATCAGGATGGCCGTCTGACCGACGAACTGGTTTCGGTGCGTCGTGGCGGGGATTTCCGTCTGGTGAAGCCGGAAGAGGTGACCGCCTGCGACGTGTCGCCCAAGCAGCTTGTCTCGGTCGCGGCCGCGCTGATCCCGTTCCTGGAGAACGATGACGCGAACCGCGCGCTGATGGGCTCGAACATGCAGCGTCAGGCGGTACCGCTGGTCCGCTCCGATGCGCCGCTGGTCGGCACGGGCATGGAAGCGGCCGTGGCGCACGATTCGGGTGCGACGATCGTGGCTCGACGGAGCGGCGTGATCGACCAGATCGACGGCGCGCGCATCGTCGTCCGTGCCACCGATGCGGCTGGGGCAACCCAGGGCGTCGATATCTACCGTCTGCGCAAATATATGCGCTCGAACCAGTCCACCTGCATCAACCAGCGTCCGCTGGTGCGCGTGGGCGACCAGGTGCTGGCCGGCGACATCATCGCTGACGGCCCCTCGACCGAACTGGGCGAACTGGCGCTGGGCCGGAACGTGCTGGTCGCGTTCATGCCGTGGAACGGGTACAACTTCGAAGATTCGATCCTGATCTCCGAGCGGATCGCTCGCGATGACGTCTTCACCTCGATCCATATCGAGGAATTCGAGGTCATGGCCCGCGATACCAAGCTGGGTCAGGAGGAAATCACCCGCGACATTCCCAATGTCGGCGAGGAAGCCCTGCGCAACCTTGACGAGGCGGGCATCGTCTATGTCGGCGCCGAGGTGAATCCGGGCGATATCCTGGTCGGCAAGGTGACGCCGAAGGGCGAAAGCCCGATGACGCCGGAAGAGAAGCTGCTGCGCGCCATCTTCGGCGAAAAGGCATCGGATGTCCGCGATACGTCGCTGAAGCTGCCGCCCGGCACCACCGGCACGATCGTCGATGTGCGCGTCTTCTCGCGTCGCGGCGTCGACAAGGACGAGCGCGCGATGGCGATCGAGCGCGCCGAGATCGAGCGTCTGGCCAAGGACCGCGACGACGAGCGCGCGATCCAGGAGCGGTCGTTCTACAACCGGCTGCGCGAGCGTCTGGTGGGCCAGGTATCCGGCACGGGCTTCAAGGGCATCCGTTCGGGCACCGAGATCACCGAGGAAGTGCTGGCCGAGCATCCGCGCGGTGCATGGCGCAACATCACCGTCGCCGCCGATCCGGTGATGGTCGAGCTGGAAGTGCTGCGGCGCGAGTTCGATGTCGCCGTGGCCCGTATCCAGGCGCGCTTCGAAAGCAAGGTCGAGAAGCTGCAGCGCGGCGACGAGCTGCCGCCCGGCGTGATGAAGATGGTCAAGGTGTTCGTCGCGGTGAAGCGCAAGCTGCAGCCCGGCGACAAGATGGCCGGCCGCCACGGCAACAAGGGTGTGGTGTCGCGCGTCGTACCGGTGGAAGACATGCCGTTCCTCGAGGACGGCACGCCGGTCGATCTGGTGCTGAACCCGCTGGGCGTGCCCTCGCGCATGAATGTCGGGCAGATCCTGGAGACCCATCTGGGCTGGGCCTGCGCCAATATCGGCAAAGGGATCGGCGGACTGGTGGATGAATACCAGCGCACCGGCGAGAAGAAGCAGGAGTTGCTGGACCGACTGAAGGCCGTCTATGGCGACAAGGTGTATGACGATTCCATCGTCACTCTGCCCAACGAGCAACTGGTCGAACTGGCCAACAACCTGCGCAAGGGCGTGCCGATCGCGACCCCGGTGTTCGACGGCGCGTCGATCCCCGATATCGAGGCGATGCTGGCGGATGCCGGCGTCAACAAGTCGGGCCAGTCGCAACTGATCGACGGGCGCACGGGCGAGAAGTTCGAGCGTGTGACCACGGTGGGCTACATCTACATGCTCAAGCTGCATCACCTGGTCGACGACAAGATCCATGCTCGGTCGATCGGTCCGTATTCGCTGGTCACGCAGCAGCCTCTGGGCGGCAAGGCCCAGTTCGGCGGCCAGCGTTTCGGCGAAATGGAGGTCTGGGCGCTGGAAGCCTACGGCGCGGCCTACACGCTGCAGGAAATGCTCACGGTGAAGTCGGACGACGTGTCCGGCCGCACCAAGGTCTACGAAGCGATCGTGCGCGAGCAGGACGATTTCGAGGCCGGTATCCCCGAGAGCTTCAACGTTCTGATCAAGGAACTGAAGTCGCTCGGCCTGAACGTGGATCTGGAGCAGAGTGGCGACTGACGCCGCCGTCAGTCACACCACTTCGTCTCTATCTGTTCTTTTTTCATGGATGGTTGCGACCCGGCGGGTCGCAGCCATTCATTTCCCCCAGGGGGTTTGCGGCGCATGAACGAACTCATGAAGATCCTGGGCCAGACTGGCCAGACCACGGTCTTCGATCAGATCAAGATCCAGCTCGCTTCGTCCGAGCAGATCCGGTCCTGGTCGTACGGCGAGATCAAGAAGCCCGAGACCATCAACTACCGGACCTTCAAGCCCGAGCGCGACGGCCTGTTCTGCGCGCGGATCTTCGGGCCGATCAAGGACTACGAGTGCCTGTGCGGCAAGTACAAGCGCATGAAGTTCCGCGGCATCATCTGCGAAAAGTGCGGCGTTGAGGTCACGCTGGCCAAGGTCCGCCGCGAGCGGATGGGCCATATCGAACTGGCCAGCCCGGTCGCGCATATCTGGTTCCTGAAGTCGCTGCCCAGCCGCATCGGCCTGATGGTCGACATGACGCTGAAGGATCTGGAAAAGATCCTGTATTTCGAAAGCTACGTGGTGCTGGAGCCCGGCACCTCGCCGCTCAAGCAGTACAGCCTGCTGAACGAAGACCAGTATCTCGACGTCATGGACGAGCATGGCGAAGAAGGGATCGAGGTCGGAATCGGCGCCGAGGCCATCAAGAAGGTCCTGGAGCGGATCGACTGCAAGGCCGACAAGGAGCGTCTGCGCCAGGAGTTGAAGGACACGACGTCCGAGGCCAAGCGCAAGAAGCTGGTCAAGCGCCTGAAGCTGATCGAGGCGTTCGCCGAGAGCGAATCGCGCCCCGAGTGGATGATCATGGACCTCATCCCGGTGATTCCGCCGGAGCTGCGTCCGCTGGTCCCGCTCGATGGCGGCCGTTTCGCGACCTCCGACCTGAACGACCTGTATCGCCGCGTCATCAACCGTAACAACCGCCTGAAGCGGCTGATCGAGCTGCGCGCGCCGGACATCATCGTCCGCAACGAAAAGCGCATGTTGCAGGAATCGGTCGATGCGCTGTTCGATAACGGCCGTCGCGGCCGGGCGATCACGGGCGCCAACAAGCGGCCGCTGAAGTCGCTGTCCGATATGTTGAAGGGCAAGCAGGGTCGCTTCCGTCAGAACCTGCTGGGCAAGCGCGTCGATTATTCGGGCCGTTCGGTGATCGTGGTCGGGCCGGAGCTGAAGCTGCACCAGTGCGGCCTGCCCAAGAAGATGGCGCTGGAGCTGTTCAAGCCGTTCATCTACTCGAAGCTCGAGAAATACGGTCACGCCACCACCATCAAGGCCGCGAAGCGGATGGTGGAGAAGGAGCGTCCCGAGGTGTGGGACATCCTCGAAGAGGTGATCCGCGAGCATCCGGTGATGCTGAACCGCGCGCCGACGCTGCATCGCCTGGGCATCCAGGCGTTCGAGCCGGTGCTGATCGAAGGCAAGGCGATCCAGCTTCACCCGCTGGTCTGCACCGCCTTTAACGCGGATTTCGACGGCGACCAGATGGCCGTGCACGTCCCGCTGAGCCTCGAGGCCCAGTTGGAAGCGCGCGTGCTGATGATGTCGACCAACAACATCCTCAGCCCCGCCAACGGCAAGCCGATCATCGTGCCGTCGCAGGACATCGTGCTGGGACTGTATTATCTCAGCCTCGAGACCCCCGAGTTCCGCGTTACGCCCGACCGTAACGAGTACGACGCCGAGGGCCGGATCACGGTGCAGGGCGCGTCGTCCTTCGCCACGGTCGGCGAGGTCGAGTACGCCCTGTCGGCCGGCGCCATCAAGCTGCATGACAAGATCGTCGCGCGGTACGAGACGGTGGATGCCGACGGCAAGCCCGTGCGCCAGACCGTCATCACCACGCCGGGCCGTATGCTGATCGCGCAGATCCTGCCGCGTCATGCGGCGATTCCCTTCGCGCTGATCAACAAGCAGCTGACGAAGAAGAACGTGTCGGACGTGATCGACGCGGTCTATCGTCACTGCGGTCAGAAGGAAGCGGTGATCTTCTGCGACCGCATGATGGGGCTGGGCTTCCGTCACGCGGCCAAGGCCGGCATTTCGTTCGGCAAGGATGACATGATCATCCCGACCGAGAAGAAGGGCCTGGTCGATCGCACCGCCACCGAGGTGAAGGAGTTCGAACAGCAGTATCAGGACGGTCTGATCACCGCTGGCGAGCGCTACAACAAGGTGGTCGATGCCTGGTCGCGCTGCACCGACGAGGTGCAGGCCGCGATGATGAAGGAGATCTCGCGCCAGGAGGTCGGCAAGGTCACGAACTCGGTGTGGATGATGAGCCACTCCGGTGCCCGTGGGTCGCCGGCGCAGATGAAGCAGCTGGCTGGCATGCGCGGCCTGATGGCCAAGCCGTCGGGCGAGATCATCGAGCAGCCGATCATCGCCAACTTCAAGGAAGGCCTGTCGGTTCTCGATTACTTCACCTCGACCCACGGCGCCCGCAAGGGGCTGGCCGACACCGCGCTGAAGACCGCGAACTCGGGTTACCTGACCCGCCGTCTGGTCGACGTGGCGCAGGACTGCATCATCGTCGAGGAAGATTGCGGTTCCGAGCGCGGCTTGACGGTTCGTGCCGTGATGGATGGCGGCGAAGTCGTCTCCTCGCTGTCCGAGCGGATTCTGGGCCGCACGGTCGCGGCCGATGTGCTGGACCCGGCGACGGGCGACGTGCTGGTGAAGCGCGACCTGCTGATCGACGAGGCCCTGGCCGAGAAGATCGAGAAGGCCGGCGTGGAAAGCATGCTGATCCGTTCGGTCCTGACCTGCGAGAGCCGGGTCGGCGTCTGCGGCCTGTGCTACGGGCGCGATCTGGCGCGCGGCACGCCGGTCAATATCGGCGAGGCTGTCGGCGTGATTGCGGCCCAGTCGATCGGCGAGCCGGGCACCCAGCTCACCATGCGTACCTTCCATATCGGCGGTGCGGCGCAGCGTGGCGCCGAGCAGTCGATGGTCGAGGCGTCGCGTGACGGACAGGTGACGATCAACAACCGCAACGTCGTTCATAACAGCCAGAACGTGCCGATCGTGATGTCGCGTAACTGCGAGATCGTGCTGACGGACGAGAAGGGGGTCGAGCGTGCCCGCTTCCGCGTGCCTTACGGCGCGCGCCTGCTGGTGGAAGAAGGGGCCACGGTCACACGCGCCCAGAAGCTGGCCGAGTGGGATCCGTACACCCTGCCGATCATCACCGAGCAGTCGGGAACGGTCGAGTATCTGGACCTGATCGACTCCATCACGCTCGTCGAGCGGATGGACGAGGTGACGGGCCTGACCTCGAAGGTGGTCGTCGACTACAAGCAGGCGGCCAAGGGTGTGGACCTGCGTCCGCGCCTGCAGCTCAAGGACGCGAACGGCAACGTCATCAAGCTGTCCAACGGCAACGACGCCCGCTACTTCCTCTCGCCCGATTCGCTGCTGTCGGTCGAGAACGGGGCGCAGGTCAGTGCCGGTGACGTGCTGGCCCGTATCCCGCGTGAAGGGTCGAAGACCCGTGACATCACGGGCGGTCTGCCCCGCGTCGCCGAACTGTTCGAGGCACGGCGCCCGAAGGACCATGCGATCATTTCCGAGACCGACGGTCGCGTCGAGTTCGGCAAGGATTACAAGGCCAAGCGCCGGGTCATCGTGAAGAACGACGAGACGGGCGAGGAGACCGACTACCTGATCCCGAAGGGCAAGCACGTCTCGGTCCAGGAAGGCGATTTCGTCCGCGTGGGCGATCCGCTGGTCGACGGTCCGCGCGTGCCGCACGACATCCTGAAGGTTCTGGGTGTCGAGGCGCTGTCGGATTATCTGGTGAACGAGATCCAGGACGTCTATCGACTCCAGGGCGTGAAGATCAACGACAAGCACATCGAGGTGATCGTTCGCCAGATGCTGCAGAAGGTCGAGATCCTCGAACCCGGCGACACGACCTATCTGGTCGGCGAGACGGTGGACCGGATCGAGTACGAGACCGAGAACACGAAGCGCCTGAACATGGGCGAGCGCCCGGCCGCGGCCATGCCTGTGCTCCAGGGCATCACCAAGGCCTCGCTGCAGACCCAGTCCTTCATCTCGGCGGCATCGTTCCAGGAGACGACTCGTGTCCTGACCGAGGCCGCTACGGCCGGCAAGCGCGACACGCTGAACGGCCTGAAGGAAAACGTGATCGTCGGGCGTCTGATCCCGGCGGGCACGGGCAGCGTGATGAACAAGCTGCGGGCGATCGCGGCAGGGCAGGACCGCCAGCGCCTCGCGCAGGGCCGTCCGGTGGTCACCAAGGCCGGCTGAGCGCGTCTCGGCGGTGTTTGCCGCCCCTTGTGAAGGGGCGGGTTGTGGAAGGGGCCGGGTGGCCACACCCCCCCCCCTTACTAATGGGGGCAGGTCCCGGGTATGTATGGCGACCCCCGACCCGCCCCGAGCCTAGATGTG
>NZ_JBDNXE010000012.1:51055-55104 GCF_047721585.1 Gluconacetobacter sp. | reverse complement strand
CTGATAGAGAATCACAAACGATTCCAATGATTCAAGATGTTCTTGGACGGACACTGAGGATCGACACCGATTACTTCCCCTTGCTGGCCGTTGACCCGCCCCGCCGCCCGATCGTTCCGGGTGAACTGCACACAATCACCCGCACGGAGTTCGATTGGCTCGGCGGTGAATACCTGGGACTGCGTGGCGCCCCATTGGCGCAGACGCCAGTCGATGCGTCGTCCGTCACTCGCCACCAACGTCACGGCCGCCTTTTCCGTGTCGATGCCGGCCACGGTATAGGCATCCCGCCGGGATACTCCCTTATTGGCATAATCCTTCGTAAAACGGACGACATCGCCGATCGCGTAACTACTCGCCTCCTTCGCCTCGGTGCGGGTCATGTCCTTGGCCACGAGACGCGACAACTCGACCGTCGGCCCATGCAGTGCGCCCGCCTCGGCCAGCTTCTCACGGATTTTTCCGGTCAGGATGTCGCGTCCGTCACGCGACGGCTCGATAACCAGGGCGCGTTTGCGGGCTTTCCCGTCCAGCGCCGCGAAATCCCGCGCCATCTGCTCGAACCGTGCTTCCCGTCCTTCATGCTCGACGACATGCCCGCCACCCGAATCAAGGGCCGCCAGGGCTTTCTTCGCATCGCCGGCAAGGCTGGCATCCACCGCCGCGTGCGCCTGCTCGTTAGTCTGGCGAAGAATTTGGGTGAGATGGGCGGTCTCCATGCCCGCCTGCTGAAGCTGCTCGAAGGCCGCGCCGGCCTCGATCGAACCGAGTTGTGCCGTGTCGCCGACGAGCAACACGCGCGCCCGATGGGTTTCCGCCAGTGCCAGCAGCTTCGCGGTGTCGCGTGCCGAGACCAGTGACGCCTCGTCCACGATCCAGAGCTGGTCGGCAGCGGTGTCCTACTACCTCGGGGCCGAACACACGCCCTACACGGCCGGAATCGGGCGCATGTTCCTGATTGCCATGGTGGCCCGCGTCTTCAAGCCGGGATGCAAGGCCGACTACATGATGGTGCTGGAAGGCAAGCAGGGTGCTGCTCTACACCGGCCAGCGCCGGAGCGATATCGTGCGGCTGGGGCCGGGCCATTTGTATGACGGCCTGCTGACCTTCACCCAGGTGAAGAACGGGCGCAGCAAACCCGTAACCCTGACCCTGCCCATGGTGCCGGATCTGGCGCGGATCATCGCCGCGACGCCGGGCGCGGGCGCCGGGCAGGCATTTCTTCTGTCGGAGCGCGGCACGCCCTACACGGCGGAGAGCTTCGGCAACAAATTCCGTGAATGGTGCAACGAAGCCGGACTGCCTCATTGCGCGTCGCATGGCCTGCGTAGGGCAGCGGCCAAGCGCCTGGCTGAACTGGGTTGCTCCACCCACGAAATCGCGGCTGTGACCGGTCATCGCTCGCTCAAGGAAGTGCAGCGATACACCCTCGGCGCGGATCAGAAGCGGCTGGCGCAAAGCGCACTGGCCCGGCTTCAGGCAGCAGATCGTAAGGGCGAAATGTCCCACTTAGGCGAAGATGCCGTGCAGTGGGGCAAAAACAGCCCGCAACCTATTGAAATTGAAGGGAAAAGAAAATGCGTGGTGCCCAAGGGCGGAATCGAACCACCGACACTGCGATTTTCAGTCGCATGCTCTACCAACTGAGCTACTTGGGCACCGGGCCGTGACCGGCGCGGGCGGTGCGATCGGGATCGTGCCGCCGTGGGGGTGTGATCTATCCCACCTCTTCGTCGGGATCAACCCGTCTCGGATCGTTTTCGTCGAAGTTTTGTCCGCCGCCGCTCTGGTCGGGCACGCGGTAGCTTTCCGTGAACCACCGACCCAGGTCGATGTCGCTGCATCGCTTTGAGCAGAAAGGGCGAAACGCCGTCTCGCCCGGCCGGCCGCAGATCGGGCAGGGGGGCAGGCGTGCGGGGGTGGAAGCCGGTATGTCGGGATCAGCCATGGTCGAGCGTCCAGCTCAGAGGGGACAGGGACGGGTCCAGCCGCCAGACGGGCTGGTGCCCGGACAGTTGGGCCGCATCGGCGACGGCACCGGGATCGTGCTCCAGCGCGTGGGCCAGATCGGCGCCCACGCGCAGGCCCGGTGCCCGGCCCGGCTGGCCGGTGACCTGGCGCGACCAGTCATCGAGCATCCGCAGCATCCGGCCCGGTGCGTCGCCAAGCAACGCATGCAGCGGCGGGCGGATGCGCGGGCGCATGATTTCGGCCAGGCCCAGGGCGCTGAAGCCGAGGAAGCGCGGGCGCAGCGGGTCCCGTGCCAGAGCGGCCTCGATCGTCTCATGCAGGGCCGGGCGCTTGCGGATGGCCAGCCCCGCGACGTCGATCACGATCGCGCCGGAGAGATTGCGCAGGCGGATCTGGTGCAGCAGGGCCGGCAGGGCATCGCGATTGGCGGCGAACTGCGCCGTCTGCTTGGCGCGCCGGTCGCTGCTGGCGGTGCCGCCATCCATGTCGATGGCAACCAGCGCCGGGGTGGGGGTGATGGTGGCCCGCATACCCCCCGGCAGCACGACTGAGGGTTCGGCCAGCGCGGCGCAGGCGGCCTCGGTCTCGGCGTCGAAAGCATGGCGTTCGCGCTGAATCCGTGGGCGCAGCCCGGCGGGCAGGCGGGCGGCGAGGGCAGCATCGTCGATGACGATCGGCGCGTCGGGCCACGCGGTGGCCAGAGCGTCCAGCGGCGTCGGGCCGCGTGCCAGCAGGGCGGGCGGGCCGGCGAGGCTCTGGCCCTCTGGCAGAGAAAGGCCGGTGGCGGACAGGCGCGCGCCTTTGCCGTCCTGCGGGGCGCGTACGATCCGTACCAGCACCGGGTCGCCCTCAGCCAGCGGGCCGGGGGCTGCCGAGTCGGGCAGGAAGCCGGACGTGCCGTCGGCAAGGTCGATGAAGGTGCCGCCCATGGCTGCCAGCCGTGCGCCGGCGCGGCCGCGATGCAGGTCGCCCACGCCGTCCGGCCAGCCCGGTCGCCACAGGGCATAGTCGCACAGGCCGGCGTCGTCGGTGACCGCGATGCGGATCTCGCCCGGCGCGCTGGCGGCGAGGATCCGCGCCGTCACGGCAGCCAGGCCCCCTTCTGGCCGCGCAGCAACTGCGCGACCTCGAACAGAGGCAGGCCGATCACGGCGGAGGGCGAGCCCGATACGAAGCGGATATGCGACGCCGCATGGCCTTGCAGGGCATAGCCCCCGGCCTTGCCCTCCCAGTCGCCGGCATCGAGCAGCGCCTTGATCTGCTGGTCCGTCAGCCGGGCGAAGGTGACGGTGCTGACGACCGTGCGTTCGCTGGCCCGCCCTTCGGCCCACGCGGCGGTCGGGCGCAGGGCAATGGCGGTCAGCACGCTGTGGCGTCGGCCGGACAGCAGGGAGAGGCAGCGCCGCGCGGTGTCGCGGTCCTCGGCCTTGGGCAGGATGCGCCGGCCCAGCGCGACCACCGTATCGGCACCCAGCACCAGGGCGGGTTCGTCGAGCATCGCCGCGACATGCGCCGCCTTCTCCCGCGCCAGACGTTCGGCGTAGGGGCGGGGCAATTCGCCGGCAAGGGGCTGTTCGTCGAGATCGGCGGCGACGATCCGCCGGGGCACCAGTCCGATCTGCGCCAGCAGGTCGCGCCGGCGAGGCGAAGCGGAAGCCAGGATCAGCCCTGGTTCCGTGGCACTGTCGGACACAGGATGGTGCCTTACTTGAAGCGGAACGTGATGCGACCCTTGGAGAGATCGTACGGGGTCATTTCGACGTTCACCCGGTCGCCGGCCAGCACGCGGATACGGTTCTTGCGCATCTTGCCGCTGGTGTGGGCCAGGATCATGTGCTCGTTATCGAGCTTCACGCGGAACATGGCATTGGGCAGCAGTTCGGTGACCGTACCGCTGAATTCGATCATGTCTTCTTTCGACATTGTATCCTTCGATCGTGCTGGTTGGCCGGCATCGGGCCGGAAGTCGGGAAGCAGGCATGGACGCTGGGCCGCCCTATTGGGGGCGGCCCCCCCGCCGGCGGGTGGGAATAACCCCCGGTTTTTGCTGTGGGGGTTAAAACAAAAAAGCAAGCCC
>NZ_JBDNXE010000012.1:0-51045 GCF_047721585.1 Gluconacetobacter sp. | reverse complement strand
TGGGGGTGGCCGGCCCGGGGCGGGTATGGCGGACCCCGGCCCGGCCCGGGGCGCCCCCATTTGGGGGGGCCCCCGCGTCCGGGCGGATGAAATGCAGGCGGATATGTGCGGTCTGTCGGGGCTGCGGTCAAGCTTTGTCCGTGCCGGGGCGTAGCGCGTCCAGCCGGGTCGACACGCTCAACGCATGGGCATCCAGCCCTTCGGCCCGCGCCAGGGCCACCGCCGCCGGGCCGATCCGCCGCAGCGCATCCGGCCCCGCACCGATGAACGTGGTGCGCTTGAGGAAGTCGAACACCGACAGGCCGGAGGCGAAACGCGCCGTCCGGCTGGTCGGCAGCACATGGTTGGGGCCGCCCACGTAATCGCCGATCGCCTCGGCGCACTGATAGCCCAGGAACACCGCGCCGGCATGGCGGACGCGCGCGAACAGTGCCTCGGGCTCGGCCAGCAGCAGTTCCAGATGCTCGGGCGCGATCTCGTTGATCAGCGCCGCCGCCTCGTCCAGATCGCGCACAAGGATGATGGCGCCATGCGTCGCCCAGCTTGCCCCGGCGATGGCGGCGCGCGGCAGGGTGCGCAGTTCGGCCTCGACCGCCGCCGCCACGCGGTCGGCCAAGGTGGCGTCGGTGGTGATCAGGATCGACTGGGCCAGCGCGTCATGCTCGGCCTGCGCCAGCAGGTCCAGCGCCACGATGCGCGCATCGGCACCCGCATCGGCCACCACCACCACCTCGGACGGGCCGGCGATGCTGTCGATGCCCACCCGGCCGAAGACCTGGCGCTTGGCCTCGGCCACATAGGCATTGCCGGGGCCGACCACGCGATCCACCGGCCGGATGGTGGCGGTGCCGTAGGCCAGCGCCGCCACGGCCTGCGCCCCGCCGACGCGATAGATTTCGCTGACGCCGGCCCGGCGGGCGGCGGCCAGCACCAGCGGGTTCAGCACACCGTCGGGCGTCGGCACGCACATGGCCAGCCGCTCGACGCCTGCCACCCGCGCCGGCACCGCGTTCATCAGCACCGAGGACGGATAGGCCGCCGTGCCGCCGGGCACATACAGCCCCACCGCGTCCAGCGGCGTCCAGCGCATGCCCAGTTCCACGCCCTCGGCGTCGGTATAGCGCAGGTCGGCGGGCAACTGGGCGCGATGGAAGGATTCGATCCGTGTCGCGGCCACGTCCAGCGCATCCAGCAGGGCGGGCGGAACCTGGGCGCAGGCCGCCGCGACCTCGGCTTCGGTCACCCGCAGCCGGTCGGGCGTGATCGCCATGCGGTCGAACCGCTCGGTATAGGCGCACAGGGCCGTATCGCCTTCGGCCCGCACCCTGGCCAGGATCTCCGTGACAGGGGCGTCGACGCGGGCGGTGTCGCCCTCGCGGTCGGCCAGCAGGCGGGTGAAGGCGGCGCGGAAATCGGGCTGGGTGCTGTCGAGGCGTTTCATGCGGGCTGGGTCTCGGCGGTGGTGGGCGTGGCCAGCGCCTGGCGGAAGCGCGCGATCAGCGCGCCGATCCGTTCCGGCTGGGTCTTCAGCGCCGTGCGGTTGACGATCAGCCGGCTGGTGACGGTGGCGATCGTCTCGGTTTCCTCCAGCCCGTTGGCGCGCAGGGTGGACCCGGTATCGACCAGATCGACGATCAGGTGCGACAGGTCCAGCACCGGGGCCAGTTCCATCGCGCCATGCAGATGCACGATATCGGCATTGATGCCGCGCGCCGCGAAATGGCGGCGGGTGATGGCCGGATACTTGGTGGCCACCCGCACGCGCGACCAGCGGGCGGGGTTGTCGCCCTCGCCCTGGCCCTTGGGGCGGGCGACGGAAACGCGGCAGGCGCCGATGCGCAGGTCCAGCGGCGCATAGATTTCGGGATAGTCGAATTCCATCAGCACGTCGGCGCCGCAGATGCCCAGTTGCGCCCCGCCGAAGGCCACGAAGGTCGCGACATCGAACGAGCGCACGCGCACCACGTCCAGCGTCGGGTCGTCGGTAGGGAAGCGCAGGCGGCGGCTGCCTTCGTCCAGGCAATCCGGGGCGGGCAGGATGCCGGCGCCGGCCAGCAGCGGGGCGGCGGCCTTCAGGATGCGGCCCTTGGGCAGGGCGAGGACCAGCTTCGTGTCCTGAAGCGTCGTGTCCTGGGTTGGGGCGGTCATGCGAACTCCGGCTACAAGCGCGCCCCCGTGCGGTGGCGGCAGGTCCGCCAGGGCCGCGTCCAGGCGCCAGGTGCGGTGCGGCTTATCACATTCCCTCCCCCGACAGGAAGGGCCGCGCGGCCACGGCTGGCGGAATACGGCGCTTGCCGCCCTGCCAACGGGCCGCTTACAGAGGAATGACGAGGGGCGCGCCACGCCCTGGCTTAAGGATCTGACGACGACGGACGGCTCCATGGTGTTTCACGCGACCCTTCAGGGCGAACGCTATCGGTTCGACGATCTGCGCACCCTGCTTGCCAGGGCCTCGCCGCTGAGATCGGGCGACGAACTGATCGGCGTGGCCGCCGCCGATCCTGTCGAGCGGGTGGCGGCGCGCGAGGCCCTGGCCAATGTGCCGCTGCGGCATTTTCTGAACGAGGCCGTCATTCCCTTCGAACAGTGCGACGTCACGCGGCTGGTCGTCGAACGGCACGATGCGGCGGCCTTCGCGCCCGTCGCGCATATGACCGTCGGGCAGTGGCGCGACTGGCTGCTGGGCTACGAGGCCGACGCGGCCGCCCTGGGGGCGCTCGCGCGCGGCCTGACGCCGGAAATGGTGTCGGCGGTCAGCAAGCTGATGCGCAACCAGGACCTGATCGCGGTGGCCCGCAAGGTGCGCGTCGTGACCGCCTTTCGCAACACGCAGGGGCTGACGGGGCGGCTGGGGTCGCGGCTGCAACCCAATCACCCGACCGACGATGCGCGCGGCATCGCGGCCGCGCTGCTGGACGGGCTGTTGCTGGGGGCGGGCGATGCGGTGCTGGGCATCAACCCGGCCACCGACTCGATCGAGACCGGGATGATGCTCGTGCGGATGCTCGACGACGTGCGCCTGCGCTACGACATCCCGACGCAGAGCTGCGTCCTGACCCACATCACCAACAACCTGGCGATGATCGAGCGCGGGGCGCCGGTCGATCTGGTCTTTCAGTCCATTGCCGGCACCCAGCGCGCGAACGAGGGTTTCGGCGTCTCGCTGGCTCTGCTGGACGAGGCCCATCACGCGGCACGCAGCCTGCGGCGCGGCAGCGTGGGCGAGAACGTGATGTATTTCGAGACCGGCCAGGGGGCGGCGATTTCCGCCGATGCGCATTTCGGGGTGGACCAGCAGACGCTGGAAGTGCGCGCCTATGCCGTGGCGCGGGAATATGCGCCGCTGCTGGTCAACACCGTCGTGGGCTTCATCGGCCCCGAATATCTTTATGACGGCAAGCAGATCATTCGCGCTGGCCTGGAAGATCATTTCTGCGGCAAACTGATGGGCCTGCCGATGGGCTGCGACGTCTGCTACACCAACCATGCGGAAGCCGACCAGGACGACAGCGACGACCTGATGATGCTGCTGGCGGCGGCCGGGGTGAATTTCCTGATTGCCGTGCCGGGAGGCGATGACGTGATGCTGAATTACCAGAGCCTCTCCTACCACGATATCCTGACCCTGCGTTCCATCTATGGCGTCGCGCCCGCGCCGGAATTCGAACATTGGCTGGACCGGATGGCCCTGCTGGACGGCGCGCGCCGCCTGAGCGCCAATCCGCCACGCGCGCTCCCCGGCTTCATGAATGACGCGCGCGAATGACCCACGCGATGACTGGCCCGCTTGATTGGCCCGCATGAGTGGCTCGCATGACTGAGGGACGCGGGACAGGTCTCGCCGCCGACCCATGGGCCACGCTGCGTGGCCTGACGCATGCCCGCATCGGCCTCGGCCGGACGGGCGACGCCCTGGCGGGCAGGGAGGTGCGCGCGTTGCAGGCGGCGCATGCGGCCGCCCGCCGCGCGGTTCATGCCACGCTCGACCCCGCGCGGCTTGCGCTGGGCGAACCGTTTATCGAGGTGAAAAGCCGCGCGCCCGATCGTGGCGTCTTCGTGCGCCGCCCGGATCTGGGGCGCCGCCTGCGCGCGCAGGATGCGACGCGCCTGCCGCATGCGCCCTGCGACGTTGTGTTCGTCATCGCCGACGGGCTTTCGGCGCTGGCGGCGGCGCGGCAGGCGCCCGGCGTGCTGGAGGCCGGGCGGGTGGCGTTGCCGGAATGGACCATCGGCCCCGTCATCGTCGCCCACAATGCGCGGGTCGCGCTGGGCGACGAGATCGGCGCCCTGATCGGCGCACGCTGCGTCGTCATGATGATCGGCGAGCGGCCGGGCCTGAGTGCCGCGGACAGTCTCAGCCTCTACCTGACCTGGGGCCCGCGAATCGGCCGCATGGATTCCGAACGCAACTGCCTCTCCAACATCCATGCCCATGGCGGCATGAATCATGACGAAGCCGCCTTTCGCCTCGCCGGGCTGCTGCGCGGCGCGCGGGCGCTGGGGCGCAGCGGCGTTGCCCTCAAGGATGACAGCATGTCGGCACGCCTGCCGCCCGCCACGCCATGACGACCGAGGGCGATGCGCTGCCCCGGCATCTGGGCGTGATCCATCTCTGGTCCATCGCCGTCGGGCTGGTCATTTCGGGCGAATATTTCGGCTGGAGCTATGGCTGGGCCAGTGCGGGCACGCTCGGCTTTCTGGTTGCGACCCTCGCCGTCGCGCTGATGTATCTGTCGCTGATCTTCTCCTACACCGAACTGACGACCGCCATGCCGCGCGCGGGCGGCCCGTTCGTCTATGTCACCGCCGCGTTCGGGCGGCGGGCGGGGCTGGTCGCGGGCATCGCCTCGGTCATGGAATTCGTCTTCGCCCCGCCCGCCATCGCGCTGGCCATCGGGGCCTATCTGCATGTGCAATATCCTTCTCTGTCGCCGACCCTGGCGGCGGCGGGGGCGTTCTGCGCCTTCATGGCGCTGAACGTCGCTGGGGTGCATCTGGCCGCGCGGTTCGAACTGTTCGTGACGGTGGCGGCAATTATCGAGCTTCTGGTCTTCATGGGCGTCGTCTGGCCCGGATTTTCGATGGCGCGTTTCAGCGATGGCGGCTGGGCGGGCAGCGGGCACCTGTCATTCGCGGCGCTTGGCGGCATCGCGCAGTCGGTGCCGTTCGCCATCTGGTTCTTCCTCGCGATCGAGGGCGTGGCGTTGACGGCCGAGGAGGCACGCGACCCGCACCGTACCCTGCCGCTGGCCTATGTCGCCGCGATCTTCACGCTGGTTGCCCTGGCGCTGGGCGTCATGGTGCTGGCCGGTGGCGTGGGCGACTGGCGCGCGCTGGCTGATCGCAACGACCCGCTGCCGGAGGCGATGCGGATCGTCGTCGGGCCGCACAGCGGCTATGTCCACATGCTGGTCTGGCTGGGCCTGTTCGGGCTCATCGCATCGCTGCATGGCATCATCATGGGCTATTCGCGACAGATCTATGCCCTGGCGCGTGATGGCGGGCTGCCGCGCCTGCTCGCGCGACGGCACGCGCGGCTCGGCACGCCGTGGGTCGCCACCCTGGCGGGCGGTGCGGTCGGCATTGCCGCCATTCTCTGCGACGATTTCGCCAGCTTCGGCGGACAGTCACTGACGGCGTCACTCGTCACATTGTCCGTATTCGGCGCGCTGATCGTCTATGTGCTGACCATGGCCAGCCTGTTCCGGCTGCGCCGGCGCGACGGCAGCGCGCATCTGGCCTGGACGGTGCCGGGGTTTCCCTACGTGCCCGCGTTCGCCTTGCTGGCGGCTTCCGGCGCCCTGGTGCTGATGGGGGTGTTTCATCCGCTGGCATTGGGAATCGCCGTGGCGTTCGTCGGCAGCGCCATCGCGCTGCCGGGCAGGAGCGACGGCGCCCCGTCGCAGGAAGGACCGTCGCAGGAAAGAACGGGAAAATCCTGATTCCTTCAGGCGTTTCGTCTCGGGGCGTGCGATGCCGCCCGCGCGACGGTTTTTGGCTTCAGAACGTGATCCCCATGCGCATGCCCACGATATTGCCGCCGGTGGCTCCCGGATAGGGGCCGGACTTATTGTTCACATGGGCATGGGTATAATTGAGCATCATCCGCATGTAATTCACGAGGTACCAGTTGATGCCGGCCGTTACGGATGACGAGCGACTGCCGCCCGGTACGGACCAAGCATCCAACCAGTCTCCGCGGAGCGCGACCTCCCAGGCACCCCAGCCGCCATCCGTGACCGGATCGAGAACGCGCGGTGCCGCCCATTGGCCGGTATGGGCGAAATAATTGGGGGTTTCACCGGTCAGGAACAGCCCTGCCTGCACACTCGCGGCCTGGACGGTTCCTGTATGATCGCCGAATGACACGTCCCCGAAGCTGCGACGAAACTGCATGTGGCGTACCCCGTATTCGCCCAGAATCCACGAGGTTTTCCAGATGCCGAACAGTTCCAGGCCGCCGGCTGCGGAGTTTGCCAGGGGGATCGTATTGATCCGCGCGGCAAAGGCGTCGTCGGTGCGGGCCAGTATCCGGATCCGCTGCGAAAATTTCGCGCCGGGTTTGACATCTTCGTAAAAACCCCACGCACCGAGATGGATCAGGCCATCCTTGTTCCGCCACGGAATCCAGTGGGTCCGCAGTTCATAGGTCAGATCGTCCCGCAGGTTCTGGTCGGCATTCGCGGAATTGACGTCGTCGCCGGTAATCTGTGCCGCAACATGCCAGGATTTGCCGAATATCTTGAACGCCCCGCCCAGCCCGTACCAGCCTTTGACCGGCAGGATGGCATTCGCGACGATATCCCGATCCAGGAACACGGATTCCGCCGAGCCCGTCGACCCGTCAAACCCGCGTTCGTTGAATTTGTTGCCCAGGGTATATTCGACCAGATGTCCGGCCATCCGGTCGCTCCATGTGGCGTAGGCGCTGACGACGGTCACGTCATTGTCGGAATAATCGCCTTCGAACACCCATGAAAGCTGCTTGGCTCGTCCTTCGACGCCCAGGCGGACGGCACGCAGGATCGTGCGTGACACATTCTGGTCCTGGTAGCGCGATCCGAAGGCCCCACCATAATCCGCCAGAATCCGGCCGCGCATCTTGAAGGAATACTGGTCGTCCGGCGTCGTGATTTCAGGCAGGCCCTTGCCCCATTTCAGTATGAGGCCACCGACCTTTGTCGTCCGGCCCGAATACGGAATCGAGGATTCCACGCCCATTACCGGCGACGATCCCGACGGCATGGCCGACACGGCCCCCAGACTGCCCGGAGGGGCGGCTTGCAGCGGATAGACCATATGGATCGACGTGCCATCGTTTCCGATGCGCGGCTGGACCCATCCGTCAGGTGTCGCGGCGGCCGTCATGACCGCCGGCGGCGCCGTCCGCCCCTGTTGGGCACCGGTCGGTACGGTCCGTGGCCCCGGCCGTGATGCGGCATCGACCAGCCGCGCAGGGGCCGCCTGCGCTCCCGCCGTGGTTTCGGGACGGTACGAGGCAGGGTGGCTTACGGCGTGTCTTCCCGGTTCTTCCCCATGGCGTGTCCGGGTTTCGACCGCCGCCAGCCTGGCTTGCAGATCATGGATCTGTCTGGCTTGTGCCCGTACCAGATTGGCAAGCGCCACCACATCCACGCCGGAAGGCGATGTCGCGTCTGCGGCATGTGCGCCGCGTGCATGCAGGGCATTTTCTCCGGTCAGTACCAGCATCACGCCTGTCACGGCCAGAAAAGGCCGGTACACCGATCGCCGGCAACGGAGGCAAGGGGCGTGCTCGTTCAGCGGCCCGGTCGGATCCTTCATGATGACGCGACCGTGTCAGCGCGCGTACGGCCGGGAGACCAGGGCCGCGACCAGCCCGCAGATCGCCGCCAGGGACAACCACGCTCCCGGCATGGCCCGGTCGCCGGTCGTATGGATCAGCCAGGTGCAGATCGTGGGTGTAAAGCCGCCGATGCAGGTCGCCAGGCTGTATGCCAGGGAAAACCCGGTCGTCCGGATACGCGGCGGCACGATTTCGGTCAGGTAGACGACCGCGGCCCCGTTATAGGCACTGTAGATGACCGCCAGCCAGATTTCGGCCGCCAGCAGATGTTCGAAGCTCGGGGCGGCCACCAGCCAGTGCATCACGGGCCATGCCGTCAGCAAGGCCAGCACCGTGGATGCGATCAGCAGCCGGCGCCGCCCGATACGATCGGACAAGGCGCCGAAAGCCGGCAGAAGAATGAAATTGGCAAGCCCGACGCACAGCGTGACGAGCAGGCTGGCCCGTGTCGACAGATGCAGGACGCGGCTGCCGAAGGCCGGCGTATAGGCCGTGATGACGTAGAAAGATGTCGTCGTCATCAGGACCATCAGGATTCCCGTCCCGATGATGCGCCATTCGACGAGAATGGTCCGGAGGACTTCGGCCATGCGCGGCGGGGTGCGGGTGTGCTTGAAGGTTTCCGTTTCCTGAAGGTTGCGCCGCAGGAAAAACAGGACGGGAACGATCAGGCACCCGATCAGAAGCGGGATGCGCCATCCCCAGGCCGTCATATGATCGGGGCTCAGGATGGTTGTCAGCGCGACGCCGATCGCGGCCGCCGCCGCAACGGCGACCTGCTGCGACGCCGACTGGAACGACACGACGAACCCCCGGGTCTTCGGCGTGGCGATTTCCGCCAGATACACCGAGGTCGATCCCAGTTCGACGCCAGCCGAGAACCCCTGCAACAGGCGCCCGCACAGCACCAGGAGCG
The DNA here is from genome assembly GCF_047721585.1 of Gluconacetobacter sp. Lineage (NCBI taxonomy): Bacteria > Pseudomonadati > Pseudomonadota > Alphaproteobacteria > Acetobacterales > Acetobacteraceae > Gluconacetobacter > Gluconacetobacter sp. The sequence goes on along the minus strand of NZ_JBDNXE010000012.1, from coordinate 42,304 downwards.
GAGCGAGCAGGCCGATCTGGACGTAGGCCGGGGTCAGGGCCAGCGTCAGCGTGCCGATCGACATCAGTGCCAGTGTCAGGATCAGCCCCTTCCGCCGGCCGATGCGATCGACATAGGCCCCCAGAATCACGGCCCCCAGCGGCCGCATGAGAAAACCCGCGCCGAAGGTCGCGAACGACATCATCAGTTCGGCATACGCATCCCCGGACGGAAAGAACGCACGGCCGATCGCGGCGGCGTAATAGCCGAACACCATGAAGTCGTACATTTCCAGCATGTTGCCGCTGGCAACCTGCGCGGCCGCCCGGATCCTGCCTCGTGCTGTCATCACAGGAGCCCCTGCCGTCCCTTCAGCGGATTCAGTCTTCGTATTCTGAAGGGTTTCGGCGACATGGGTCATGGAGCGGATTCTTCTTCGTTCTTGAATTATGCCAATTGTGCATAGCAAGGATGCGCATTCAAAAAACAAACATGTGTTCGCGCAATTTTGTAATAAAATTACAATGGGTTTACGCCCTGAGAATGATACGCCTCAGTTTATGCACTTTTGAATAATAAATGGGATAATTTCGTATTCTGTTCCCGTGGCTTGAAAGGGCGCCGGTTTCCGACGCTCCCTCGTCCATCCCGCTACGGAACTGACCCCGGTGCCAGTGCCTTTTGGCCTGCGGGTGCGCCATTCGGATGCCCCCTGGTCCCGCCGCTGCCGATCGGAACACGCAGCAGGCTTCCGACGGAAAGGGCGGGGCCACACAGGGTCTTCGGTGGGCAGCGGTCTGGACGGCGGCCTCGCCGGATCAAAGCGGACCGTCGGTCATGGCACGCTTCGCCGGCACCGCGTCATGGGGAAGGTCAGGAGGCCGCTATTCCCGCACCCGTTCGATATGCGCTCCGCACTGCGCCAGCTTGCGCTCCACGGCTTCGTAGCCGCGATCCAGATGATAGACCCGGCTCAGGATCGTCTCGCCATGCGCCGCCAGTCCGGCGAGGATCAGCGAGAACGAGGCCCGCAGGTCCGTCGCCATGACGGGCGCGCCCGACAGCGAATGCACGCCGCGAATGATGGCGGACGAGCCGTGGACGTTGATGCGTGCGCCCATGCGGTTGAGTTCCGGCACATGCATGAAGCGGTTTTCGAAGATGGTCTCCGTCACCATCGAGGCCCCCTCGGCAACCGACAGCAGCGCCATGAACTGGGCCTGCATGTCGGTCGGGAAGCCGGGATAGGGCTCGGTCATGATATCCACGCCGCGCAGCGCCCCGGTGCGGCGCACGCGCAGGGCGTCGTCTTCCTGGAACACTTCCACGCCCGCTTCCTCCAGCGTGCGGACGACCGCGCCCAGATGGTCGGCCCGGCCGCCGATCAGGCGCAGGTCGCCGCCGGTGATGGCGGCGGCGCAGGCATAGGTGCCGCATTCGATGCGGTCGGGCATCACGCTATGGGTGGTGCCGTGCAGGGCTTCCACGCCCTCGATCGTCAGCGTGCCGGAGTCCGAGCCGGTGATGCGCGCGCCCATGCTGTTGAGGCAGGTGATGAGGTCGGCGATTTCCGGCTCGCGCGCCGCGTTGATGATCTCGGTGCGCCCGCGCGCCAGGCAGGAGGCCATCAGCAGGTTTTCGGTGGCCCCCACCGAGGCGAAGGGCAGCACGATGCGATCGCCCACCAGTCCGCGCGGGGCGCGGGCGTTGATATAGCCGCCTTCCAGCGCAATCTCGGCGCCCAGCGCCTCCAGTCCCTTCAGGTGCATGTCCACCGGGCGGGTGCCGATGGCGCAGCCGCCGGGCAGCGACACGCGGGCCTCGCCGCAGCGGGCCAGCAGCGGCCCGAGTACCAGGATCGAGGCGCGCATCTGCGACACGATGTCGTAGGGGGCCACCGTGTTGGTGATGCTGCCGCCGACGGCCAGCGTGCCGCCGTCGCCTTCGATATCCTCGACCGTGACACCGTGCTGTTCCAGCAGGCGGCGCATGGTCGTGATGTCGGCGATGCGCGGCACGTTGCGCAGCACCAGCCGCTCCGAGGTCAGCAGGCCGGCGACCAGCAGCTTCAGCGCCGCGTTCTTGGCGCCGCCGATGACGATGTTGCCGCGCAGCCGGTGGCCGCCGTGAATGATGAAACGGTCCATGGCGGGTGTCCTACATCCGGGGGGTGGCGACGCCGCGCTGGCCCATATATTTGCCCGCGCGATCGGCATAGCTGACCTCGCAGGGCGAAGCGCCCTGGAAGAACAGGAACTGGCAGATGCCTTCATTGGCGTAGATGCGCGCCGGCAGCGGGGTGGTATTGCTGATCTCGATCGTCACCTGGCCCTCCCATTCGGGCTCCAGCGGCGTGACGTTGACGATGATGCCGCAGCGCGCATAGGTCGATTTGCCCAGGCAGACCACCAGCGTATCGCGCGGAATGCGGAAATATTCCACCGTATGCGCCAGCGCGAAGCTGTTGGGCGGGATGATGCAGGTCGGTCCCGTGCGGGTGACGAAGCTGTTGGACGCGAAATCCTTGGGGTCGACCAGGGCGTTGTCGACATCGGTGAAGATCTTGAATTCCTCGGCCACCCGCGCGTCGTAGCCATAGGACGACAGGCCGTAGGAGATCACGCCCTCGCGCTTCTGCTGTTCCACGAAGGGTTCGATCATCCCGCCCTCCTGGGCCATGCGTCGAATCCAGCTATCGGGCATAATGGGCATATGCGGTCCCTTGCGTCGCGTGGGGCGAATGTCTTCTCGTCTCTGCGCAGACCACTAGCGAAGGCCGGGCCTGATCGCAATCAACTCCCGCTGTCCGTGGTCCCGGCGGCGGGGGCGGGCGCGGTCTCGTCGCCGGTGCTGTCGGCGCGGGCGCGGGATTGCTGCTTGCGGCGGCGCAGGTTGGCCCGCAGGGCCGCGGCCTCGCGCGCCAGGCGCTCCTGCCGCGCGACCTCGGCCTTCTGGACCTTGGTCAGGGGGGGAGGGGAGTCGGTCATGACAATAGCCCGTATGCGGAAAGAGCGGAAAGATCAGCGATTGCGGCGCGCCCGCAGCAGAACCAGCGACGCCGCCATCAGCAGCGCGCCGACGATATCCAGCCCCAGAATGGGCCATCCCCGGCCAAACAGTGGCCAGTGCCATTGCGCCTGGCCGAATTCCAGCAGGATGCTGGCACCGAAGCAGAACAGGGCGGCACTCTGGGCCCATGAAACCAGACGCGGCGTGGGGGCCTTGCGCGGCGGGGTGGCGCGGAACGGATCATTGGGCATCGGTATGAAGGATCGCTTCCTGTAAAGGGGCCGGGTCCTGAAGCATGTCTCCGGCGGGCTGGGCATTCTGCCAGGCGAACCAGTCGGCCAGGCTGGACCCCAGGATTTCGTCATAGACCGCCAGCGTCGCCTGCTGCATGGCCTCGGTCGTGTAATGGGCCAGCACATGGGCGCGGGCGGTGGCGCCCAGGGCCATGGCCTCGTCGGGCGTCAGGCGCAGCAGGGTGCCGATCGCCGCCGCCAGCGCGTCGGGGTCGCCGGGGGGGACCAGAAGGCCGGTCTGCCCGTCCGCCACGGTTTCCATCGCCGCGCCGTGTGCCGCCACCACGACCGGGCGGCCCATCGCCTGGGCCTCGACCACCACCCGGCCGAACGGCTCCGGCTCCAGCGAGGGCACGACCACCACGTCCGCCATCGCCAGCGCCGCCGGCATGTCGGTGCAGTGGCCGGCGAAGAACACCCGCCCGCGCAGGGCCGGATGCGCCTGCGCCATCTGTTTCAGGCTGTCGCCGAACCGGTCGCGCCGCCGGCCGGGGCCGACGAAGACGCAGACCCAGGGGCGATTGCCGCTGCCGCCCTCGCCGCCACTCTGGGCCTCCAGCCGCGTCAACGCCTCCAGCAGCAGGGCCTGACCTTTCCAGCGGGTGAGGCGGCCCGGCAGCATGATGATCGCGGCATCTTCGGGCAGCCCCCATTGATCGGCCAGCGCCTGGATGCGGGGGCCACGTACTACGGCAGGGTCGAAGCGCGCCGTATCGGCACCGCGCGGGATCACGCGCAAACGGTCCGGCCCCACCCGATAATCGCGGGTCAGGCGCCGGGCGATGAAGGCGCTGATGGCGATCACCCGCTGGCCGGAGGCCATGACGGCGTTATAGCGCCGCTTGCCCGGTATGTTCTCGCGATAGACGCCGTGCCAGGTGGTCACCAGCGGCACGCCGGTCAGTCGGCAGGCCAGCGCCGCCGACCAGCCCGGCGCGCGCGAACGCGCATGTACCAGATGCACGCCGCGGGCGCGGATTTCCCGCGCCAGTCGGCGGGCGTTCAGCAGGATCGAAACCGGATTCTTGGCCCGCAGGTCCAGCGGAACATGGATGCCGCCACCATAGGTCAGGCGCGGCAGCATGCGGCCGCCCGCACAGGCCGCCAGCGCCACGCCCCCGGCCTGCGTGATCGCCTGTGCCATGTCGATTGTGCCCTGTTCGATCCCGCCGGCATCGAGCGCGGGCAGAACCTGGAGGATGACAGGGCGGGCGACAGGCATGTCCATGGGGGCCTGTCTAGCATGAATGAACCGGCCGCGCATCGGCCGGCGGCCGTCCCTCACCACGATTGATCACGATTACGTGATATGTGATCGTGTAACATCGACATCCGGATCGGGCTTGGGTATAGAGACGGTCAAGGGGCCGAAGCGCCTCCAAGAAGATAGAAGAACAAGAAGAACCAAGAAGACACGGAAACTTTCATGAAGAAGGGCGAGCGTTCGCTGCCGTCCCTTTTCCCGGTGTCGCCCTGTTCGTGATCGACCTGTGTCGGATCGCGGGGGTGGCACCGGGCTATCCCTGTTTTTTCTCCCTGCACGCCTCCGGTCCGCCCTGCCGCGCATGACGCGCGGAGGGGGCTGTTTGCATCGGCCACGTTCTGGATTATCCAGACCCGATGAAGCGCGTTCTCGTGATCAAGCTTGGGGCGCTGGGCGACCTCGTCCTGGCGTTCGCGCCTTTCGCGGCCATCCGCGCCCGCTATCCCGATGCCGACATCACCCTCCTGACCACCGCGCCCTTTGCGGCGCTGATGGAATCCGCCCCGTGGTTCGACCATGTGGTGGTGGATTCCCGGCCCGCCTGGCGGGACCTGCGCGGCCTGATGCGGCTGCGTCGGCAGATGGCGGGCTTCGACGCGGTGTACGACCTCCAGACCTCCGGCCGGTCCTCGCGCTATTTCCGGCTGGCCGGCCGCCCGCGCTGGTCGGGCATCGCGTCCGGGGCCTGCTGGCCGCACGACAACCCGCAGCGCGACTTCATGCACACCCGCGCCCGCCAGCGCGACCAGTTGCGCCGGGCCGGGATCGACCATGTGCCGGACCCGGACCTGTCCTGGCTTGCCGGCGGTGGCCCGGTGCTGCCGGGTGCCTATGCCCTGCTGGTGCCGGGGGCGGCCCCGCACCGGCCCGCCAAGCGCTGGCCCGCCGAACGGTTCGGCGCGCTGGCCCGTTTGCTGGCGGCACGCGGGCTGACGCCGGTTATCGTCGGCACGGCGGGCGAAGCCGATCTGGCGGCAACCGTCCGCGCCGCCTGCCCCGAGGCGGTGGACCTGACCGGCCGCACCAGCCTGACCGAACTCGCGGGCCTCGCCGCCCGCGCGACGCTGGCGGTGGGCAACGATACCGGCCCGATGCATCTGGCCGCCGCCATGGGCTGCCCCTGCACGGTCCTGTTCTCGCGCGACAGCGACCCGGCGCGCACGGCGCCGCAGGGCCGCGCGCCGGGGCAGGTACGGGTGCTGCGGGTTGACGATCTGGCGCTTCTGAGCGTCGAGAGGGTTGCGGCCTCGGTCGCCTGACGCCATTACAGGCTCTTCCTGTTTATCGGAGCATCGACATCATGCCTGCCATCACCCTGCCTGACGGTTCCGTTCGCCATTTCGACGGGCCGGTGACGGGGACGACGGTGGCGGCCTCCATCGGCCCCGGCCTGGCCCGCGCCGCGCTGGCGATGGTGGTCGATGGCAAGGACATGGACCTGTCGCGCGAAATCGCGCACGACGCCTCGGTGCGCTTCATCACCCGCAAGGACGATGCGGCGCTGGAGATGATCCGCCACGACGCCGCCCATGTGCTGGCCGAGGCGGTGCAGTCGCTGTGGCCGGGCACCCAGGTCACGATCGGCCCGTCGATCGAAAACGGCTTCTATTACGATTTCTACCGCAACGAGCCCTTCTCGCCCGAGGATTTCGCGGCCATCGAGGCCCGCATGCGCGAGATCGTCGCGGCCAACGCCCCCTTCGCGCGCGAGGAATGGCCGCGTGAGGAGGCGATCCGCTTCTTCGAGAACAAGGGCGAGCGCTTCAAGGCCGAACTGATCCGCGACCTGCCGGAGAGCGAGACGATCTCGATCTACCGCCAGGGCGAGTGGCTGGATCTGTGCCGTGGCCCGCATATGCGCGGCACCGGCGATATCGGCACCGCCTTCAAGCTGATGAAGGTGGCCGGCGCCTATTGGCGCGGCGACCACCGCAACCCGATGCTGACCCGCATCTACGGCACCGCCTGGCGCGACCAGAAGGAACTGGACGCCCACCTGCACCGGCTGGAGGAGGCCGAGCGCCGCGACCATCGCCGCATCGGCCGCGAGATGGACCTGTTCCACATCCAGGAAGAGGCCGTGGGCTCGATCTTCTGGCACGCGAAGGGCTGGCGGATCTACACCGCGTTGCAGGACTATATGCGCCGCGCCCAGATCCGGGGCGGATATGAGGAAGTCCGCACCCCGCAGCTCGTCGACCGTGCGCTGTGGGAGGCTTCGGGCCATTGGGACAAATACCGCGAGCACATGTTCATCGCGACGGTGGAAGACGAGGACAAGACCCTCGCCCTCAAGCCGATGAACTGCCCGTGCCATGTGCAGATCTTCCGCCATGGCCTGCGCTCGTATCGCGAACTGCCGCTGCGCATGGCCGAATTCGGCGCCTGCCATCGCTACGAACCGTCGGGGGCGCTGCACGGCATCATGCGCGTGCGCTCCTTCACGCAGGACGACGCGCACATCTTCTGCACCGACGACCAGATCGCCGCCGAGACCGCGCGCTTCGTGCGCATGCTGGCCGAAGTCTATGCCGATCTGGGCTTCGAGAGCTTCCGCGTGAAGTTCGCTGACCGTCCGGAGCAGCGGGCCGGCACCGACGAGACCTGGGACAAGGCCGAGGGCGCATTGATCGAGGCCTGCCGCCTGGCGGGCGTGACGTATGAATACAACCCCGGCGAGGGCGCCTTCTACGGCCCGAAGCTGGAATTCGTGCTGCGCGACGCCATCGGCCGCGACTGGCAGTGCGGCACCTTGCAGGTCGATTACGTGCTACCCGAGCGGCTGGATGCCAGCTATGTCGGCGAGGACAGCGCCCGCCATCGCCCGGTGATGCTGCACCGGGCGATCCTGGGGTCGTTCGAGCGGTTCCTGGGCATCCTGATCGAGCAATATGCCGGCCGGTTCCCGCTGTGGCTGGCACCGGTGCAGGTGGTGGTGGCCTCGATCGTCACCGATGCCGCGCCCTATGCCGATCAGGTCGCCGCCCGACTGCGCGCGGCGGGCCTGACGGTCGAAACCGATACGCGCAGCGACAAGATCAACGCCAAGATCCGCGAGCACAGCCTGGCGCGGGTGCCGGTGATCCTGGTCGTGGGCCGCAAGGAGGCCGAAGAAGGCACGGTGGCCATGCGCCGCCTCGGCGGCGCGGCCCAGGAGGTCCTGTCGCTGGACGCGGCGGTGGACAGTCTGGCGGAGGAAGCCCTCCCCCCCGACCTGCGCCGCAAAGCCTGATTGTAAATGCGCGCTGGTGGCGATCCGGCGCGCGTTTCCTGCGCTCCGATGCTCACGGCCCATAAGGCCGTTCCGCTTCGGTGCTCGGAAACGCACGACGGCCGCGACCCTGCGGGCCGCTCTCGCTCACCAGCCCCCATTTCCAATCAGGCTTTCGGGTGTAACCGGGGTATGAATGCGCGCTGGTGGCGATCCGGCGCGCGTTTCCTGCGCTCCGATGCTCACGGCCCATAAGGCCGTTCCGCTTCGGTGCTCGGAAACGCACGACGGCCGCGACCCTGCGGGCCGCTCTCGCTCACCAGCCCCCATTTCCAATCAGGCTTTCGGGCGGACCGGGGAGTGAATGCGCGGCGCGGGAGGCGATCCGGCGCGCATTTCCCGCCCTGCGGATCGCCCTCGCAGCCATCGTTTCCCGTCTCGACAGGGCCGTGACCTGCTGCATTCAGGGGGCAACAGCGGGGCATCTGCTGCCGGTGCATGGCTGAATCGAACGGTCATGCGACGAGAATGCTTGATCTGCATAGCCTGTTTGGGTCAATAACGGCCAGTCCGGAAAGCCATCGCGCCGTTCCGGCCCTATAGCTGGAACAGGCCCTGGGGATGGAAACCGCCCAGGGCGCGGGATGCGGCCACGCTTCATCCCGCAGACGCGGGCGCGACAGGCGAACGCGCCGGTCCTGGCGGGCTCGGGCGACAGAATGCCCCGGACATGAAGACAAATACAGGAGCCGACCATAGCCAGACCTCCGATGCCCACTCCGCCTAACCGCGAGGGCCCCCGTGTCAATGAGGAAATCCGCGTTCCGCAGGTGCGTCTGATCGACGCGGAGGGCGAGATGCTCGGCGTCATGCCCACGCGCGATGCCCTGGCACGGGCTTATGCCGTTGGCCTCGATCTGCTGGAAATCAGCCCGAACGCCGAACCGCCGGTCGCCAAGATCCTCGACTACGGCAAGTTCAAGTACGAGCAGCAGAAGAAGCGGAACGAGGCCCGCAAGAAGCAGAAGGTCATCGAGATCAAGGAGGTCAAGGTCCGGCCGAACATCGATGAGAACGACTATCAGGTGAAGATGCGCGCCATGAAGTCGTTCATCGGCGAGGGCGACAAGGTCAAGGTGACGCTGCGTTTCCGTGGCCGCGAGATGGCCCATCAGGACCTCGGCATCAAGGTGCTGGAGCGCATCCGCACCGAGATGGACGAACAGGCGAAGGTCGAGCAGATGCCCAAGCTCGAAAACCGCCAGATGATCATGGTGCTCTCGCCCCGCTGAGCGGCGTGGCACTCTGAACGGAAAAAAAGCCCGGACGGCGCGTCCGGGCTTTTTTTATGCCGCGCCGGTATCCGGCGGCGGCCTCCATTGGGGCCGCACGGCCGCCGCGCCGCCCTTCCTGGCCCGGACCACGGCGGTATCCAGCGCCGAGAGGAAGGTCGAGCGATCGGCACGGGTGAACCCGCGCCCGCCCTGCATGATCGCCCCGGTGGAGCGCAGGTCCTCCATCAGGTTGCGCATCGCCAGCGCCATGCCGATCGCGTCCGCGTCCAGCACCCGGCCGCGCGGGTCCAGCACGCAGGCCCCGCTCGCCACGCACCGCGCCGCCAGCGGAATATCGGCCGAAATGACGATATCCCGCGCGCCGGCCTGCTCGGCGATCCAGTCATCGGCGACATCCATCCCCTGGGTCACCACCACCCGCTCGATCAGGGGCGAGGACGGAATCGCGATCAGCCGGTTCGACACCACATACGTGCGCAGCCCATGGCGCAGCGCCACGCGGTAAGTCTCGTCGCGGACGGGGCAGGCGTCGGCGTCTATGAAGATCCGGGTCAGAACGCCCCCCTCACGGCATCAGCACGAACGTGGCCGAAGCGCTGGCCGAGACATCCTGCTGTTCGGCCGGCGCTTCGGGCGCCACGGGGGCCGAAGCGGCGCGGGCCATCATCATCATCGGCATCGGGCGCGGCATGCCCCGGTCGGAGAGCGAGATCGAGCGGATCGAGGCGACTTTCAGCCCCAGCACCTTGGCGGCGGCGTCGGCCCGCTGCCGCACATCGGTCAGGGCGGCGGCCTCGGCCTGGCGCATCAGGCTCTCGCGCAGGTCGGGCGACAGCGACCAGTCGAGGCCGCTGAGGGCCAGCCCCTTGGCCTGAAGCTGGCCGACCAGCGTCAGCAGCGCCGCGCCGTCGGCGCCCGTCAGGCGGATGGTCTGGCGCGCCGTCCAGGCCGGGGCCTTGCCGCCGTCGTTATGATCGGCCGAATAATTCTCGGTCACGGTCGTGAAGTTGCCGGCCTTGCCGGCCTCGATGGCCGTGTTGGCCAGGGTATTCACATGCGCCTGGGCCGCGGCGGCGCTGGCGGCGCTGGCCTCGGCGAACAGGGTGGCCGTCAGCTGGTCGGGCGCGGCATGGACGGTGCCGGTGCCCGACAGGGTCAGCGCGGTGCCGGCCGGGGCGTGGCGGGGGAGCATTTCCGGCATGCCCGGCCCCTGGTCGGGCGGCATGTCCTGGGCGGAGGCGGCGAGCGGCACGAGGGTCGCGGCGGTCAGGGCGCAGGCCCCAAGAGCAAGGCAACGGAACGCGGTCATGAATGCGTATCTTCTTTCAGCGCCATCAGGGCGCGGCGCAGTTGAACGATTCCCGAACGGACTTTCCCTTCCTGGCACAGATGCGTGCCCTGGGCGCGCAGATCGTCGACATCGTGCCGCAGGGGCGGTCCATAGGCGTCGATGGCGGCGGCCAGTCGGTTGCAGAAGGCGCGGCTGTCGCTGGTGACGACGACCGGATGGCTGGGCTGCGCCGCCTCATGGTCGCCTGCTGTCATCGAGGCTTCCATGTCGGGTGGGGGAGCCTGGCCGCACAGGCAGAGGCTCATGACCGCCAGCGCCGTGATCGCAAGGGGCTGTGAATTCATGAAATCGAGCCTAGGGTTCGTCATGTGTCCCCCTCATGGGGCGATCGTGAAGTCTCCGTTACCCGAGACGGAGCCGGGGTCGGGGCGGCGTTTCGCCGGGGCAGTCGGCTGGCCCGCGGGGCTTCGCGCGGCACCGGCATCACCATCCGCACCGCCAGCCCCGGCTGGCGCGGATACAGGCGCAGCGTGCCGCCATGCAGTTGCACGATCGCCTGCACCAGCGACAGGCCCAGCCCGGCGCCCGGCGTGTTGCGCGCGGCTTCGGCACGGAAGAACCGTTCCGAGGCGCGGGCAAGGTCGGCCTCGTTCATGCCGATCCCTTCGTCGGTGACGGCGATGGATACCACGTCGCGGGTCGGGGTGGGCATGGCCAGGCCGGGCATGGCAGGACCCAGCGCGGCGGCCAGGGTCACGGTGCCGCCCGCGGGCGAGAATTTGATGGCATTGTCCAGCAGGTTGGCCACCGCCTGCTGCATCATCGCCCGGTCGCCGTAAAAGGGCACGCTGGGCGGCAGGCGCAGCACCAGATGGATCTGGCGTTCCTCGGCCACGGCTTCGTACAGGTCGCCGATATCGGCCAGCAGCGGCACCAGGTCGAACGGCGCGAAGGCCGACCGGCGGGACCCGGCCTCGATCTGCGCGATGCGCAGCAGGGCCTCGAACACCGAAGTGACATTGTCCAGGTCGCCCACCGCGCGCTCCACCGCCGCGCGCAGTTCCCCGGTGTCGCGGGCGTGCAGCGCGGCATCCTCAAGCTGGGTGCGGGCGCGGGTGATGGGCGTGCGCAGATCGTGGGCGATGGCGTTGGAGACCTGCCGCACGCCGTCCATCAGGCGCACGATGCGGTCCAGCATCTCGTTGATCGCCTCGGCCACCTGGTCCAGTTCGTCGCCGTTGCCCACCAGCGGCATGCGGCGCGACAGGTCGCCATGCGCGATGGCCTGCGTGGTCTGCGCCACCGATTTGATCATACGGCGGAACATGCTGTGCACCAGCGCCGCGCCGCTGATCGCCAGCAGCGTGACCATCATCCACGCCCACAGCAGCGAGTCCGTCAGCAGCCGCCGCAGCACCGCGCGGGCGCGGATATCGCGCCCCACCAGCAGGCGAAAGCCGCCGGGCAGGTCGAAGGCATGGATCTGCGCGGTGTCGCGCATGCCCGCGCGGGTGACCTCCAGCGAATACCACCGGTCGCTGCGCACCACCTGGGCCGGCCATTCCGACAGGTTCCCGGCCAGGCGGTGGCCGGTCGGGTCCACCATCAGATAGATCGCGTCGTCATCCAGATTCTGTTCCAGCCGGTCGTCGATCGTCAGCGCCAGCGTCGGCAGGCCGCCTTCGGTCCAGCGCTGGCTCAGGGCGCGCGCGTCGGCATTGATCGCGGTTTCCACCTGCCGTTCCAGAAAGCCGATGGTGCCCCACCAGATGAACGACATGAACAGGATCGACGACAGGGCGAACAGCAGCCCATAGCCCAGCGAGAAGCGCAGGCCCGCCGAACGCGGCAGCCGGAAACGCCGCCGCTCTCCGCCGTCCGGAAATGTCTGCCCGGCAGACGCCATGACGGGTCGCGCGACCCCGCCCCTAATGCCCGCCGGTCCGGGACCGGAGCGATCCGGCGCGTGCGGCGGTTTTCAGGGCGCGGGGGCGGTGCGGGGCGTGGATATGCATGTGCCTTGTCCTGCCTCAGTCCGCGCGCAACATGTAGCCGGCGTTGCGGATGGTATGGATCAGCGGCGAATCGAAGGGCTTGTCCACCTTCTGGCGCAGGCGCGAGACATGGACGTCGATCACGTTGGTCTGCGGGTCGAAATGATAGTCCCACACGCCTTCCAGCAGCATGGTGCGGGTCACGACCTGGCCGGCATGGCGCATCAGATATTCCAGCAGCCTGAATTCGCGGGGCTGAAGGTCGATCCGCTGGCCATTGCGCCGCACGCTGCGCGACAGCAGGTCGATTTCCAGGTCCGCCACGTTCAGGCGCGTCTGGGGCGCGTTCTCGTTGCGGCCGCGCCGCGACAGCGCCTCGACCCGCGCCAGCAATTCGCTGAAGGCGAAGGGCTTGGTCACGTAATCGTCGCCGCCCGCCTTCAGGCCCTGCACGCGGTCGTCCACATCGGCCAGCGCCGACAGCAGCAGCACCGGGGTGGTGTTGTTCTGCGCGCGGATCGTCTCCAGCAGCCGCAGCCCGTCGATGCCGCCCGGCAGCATACGGTCCAGGATAATCAGGTCGAAATTCTCGCTGACCGCCAGAAACAGCCCGTCCTTGCCGTTATCCACCGGTTCGATCAGATGCCCGGCCTCGCGCAGGCCCTTGGCGACGAAATTGCGTACGGTCGGATCATCCTCGACGACCAGGATATGCATGTCGGTCCCGCTCCGTTCTGGCTGCGCATCGGCACGGTCGAAGCATGCTTCTCCGCACCAAACGAAGACCTTACCCGCCCAGCGGGGGGCTGGCCAGTGCGACGGAGGTTGCTAGTCGTCCATGTCCGCCGGACGATGGGCGACGATCACGGGCACCGTCAGTTCGCTACCGTGCCGGCTGATGCGCACCAGCACGGTCGATCCGGGCCGTTCCGCCGCCACCGCGCGGATCAGGGTGCGGGCGCTGTCCACCGGTTCCTCGCCCACGGTCAGCACGATGTCGCCGGTTCGCAGCTTCGCTTTCGCCGCCGGCCCGCCCCGGTCGATATCGGTGATGCGCACGCCGGCATGGCCCTCGCCATCGGCCAGGGTCACGCCCAGCCAGCCGCGATCGATATGCCCGCTGCGGCGCAGTTCGGCGACGATGGGCGCCACGATTTCGGAGGGAATGCCGAAGCCGATCCCCACCGACCCCCCGGTGGGCGAAACGATGGCGGTATTCAGCGCCACCACCTGCCCGCCGAGATTGAAGGACGGCCCGCCCGAATTGCCGGGATTGATCGGGGCGTCGAGTTGCAGGAAATCGTCGAACGGGCTGGCGCCGATATCGCGCCCGCGCGCCGAGACGATGCCCGCCGTGACCGAGGAGCCCAGCCCGAACGGGTTGCCCGCCGCCATGACCCAGTCGCCCACATTCACCTGCCGGCTGTCGCCCCAGGTGACGAAGGGCAGCGGATGCGGCGCCTGGATGGTGATCACCGCGATATCGGTCAGGTCGTCGCTGCCGACCAGCCGGGCCGGGTATTCGGTGCCGTCGGACAGCGAGACGGTGATGCGGTCGGCCTCGCCCACCACGTGGGTATTGGTCACGATCACGCCGCTCGGGTCGATGATGAAGCCCGACCCGGCCCCCAGCATTTCCTCGCCGCGCGAGCGCATCCGGTCGCGGAACCGGTGCTCGAAGGGCGTGCCCTTCACGCCCGGCGGCACCGGCTGGTGCTTGCCCGGATTATCCGCGTCCTGCGTCACGGCGATGTTGACGACCGCCGGCACCACCTTGCGCACCAGCGGCGCGAAGGTCAGCGGCCCGGAGGCCACGATCGCCGGCACCGGCGGCGCGAACAGCGCCGTATCGTCGGCCCGCGCGGGGTCGGCCCATGGCGGACACAGCACCAGCGCGGCGGCGAATGCGGGCGGGGCGAGAAAGAGAGGCCGGCTTGCCGTCCGCCGCATGGGCTGGAAATCCTGGTCAGGGCGCATGGTCGGCGCGTTGCAAGGTACCACGTTATATCAGGATCGCGCGGCCGTCATGTCCGCGCGGGCCGTCGCGACCCGGTCGATGGCGCGGCCTCGGCCGGGTTCTCGGGCCAGTCGTGCCGAGGGTAGCGGCCGCGCATGTCGCGGCGCATGTCGGCCCAGCCGCCGGTCCAGAACCCCGCGAGGTCCGCCGTGATGGCCTGCGGCCGCCCGGCCGGCGACAGCAGCGCGATCTGTAGCTTCACCTGCCCGTCGGCCAGACGCGGCGTCGCGCGCAGCCCGTAGAAGGTCTGCGCCCGCGCCGAGGCCGTCGGCACAGGCTGGGTATAGTCGATCGGCACCCGCCCGCCGGGCAGGTCCAGCGCCGTGGGCAGCGCCCGGTCCAGCCAGGTCAGGCGCGGATGGTCCAGCCGCGCCCGCAGCATTGCCAGCACATCCAGCGCCGCGACCTCCGACAGGCGGCTCAGCCCGCCCAGCCACGGGGCCAGCCAGCTTGCCGCCTCCGCCGCCAGTGCTGTGTCCGACAGGTCGGGCAAGTCCTCAAGGCCCGGCAGAGCGCGCGCCAGCATCACGCGGGCCTGGAACTGCCGGGCGGCCGGCGTCCAGCCCAGCGTGGTGTCCAGCCGGTCGGCCGCCTGACGCAGCAGCAGGTCCGCCACCTCGTCGGCCGCCGCCGTCACCGTGCGGTCGCGCAGCACCAGCGCCCCCAGCCGCAGGCGCCGCCGCGCCAGCACCGATCCGGTCACCGGGTCCAGCGTCGTTTCCACCTGCTCGGTGGCGCGGCGGCGGATGGTCTCGGGCAGGTTGTCCGGGTCCAGCTTCGCGGCCAGCCGGATTTCCGCCGCCGTGCGCACATGCAGCGTGGCCACCGCCAGCAGCCCGGCATCCGCCAGCCTGTCCGCGCGCCCCAGCTTTGCGCCGCCGCCGCCCGACAGGCGGAAACTGCCGGCCTCCCCCCGCCGCTGGGCGATACGGTCGGGGAAGGCGGCGGCCAGCAGCGCCGCCGCGTCGCCCTGGGCGGCGACGGTGCCGCGCAACCCCAGCCGGCGGCGATACTGGTTCGCCGCCTGACGGATGCGCACCAGCGCGCCGCGATCGGCATCCGCATGGTCGCCGCCGGCGATCAGGTCCAGCCGCAGGGCGATATCGGCGGGCGGCACGGCGGGGGCGCCCCCCCTGCCGCCCGGCGCGGGTCGGGCGCGCAGCGGGTCGCGTTCCTCCAGCAACGCGGCCAGATCGGCGGCCAGCGCGGCCTCGCTCGCATCGCGCGCCGACAGCATCATCGCCGCCAGACGCGGATGCGCGCCCAGCGCGGCCATCCGTTCGCCGTCGGGGGTGACGCGCGCATCCTCATCCATTGCCCCCAGCGCGACCAGCAGGGTACGCGCGGCCTCGAACGCCCCGTTGGGCGGGGCATCGGGCAGGGGCAACTGCTCGGGCGGCGTGCCCATGGCGGCCTGCCACGCGGCGGTGTCCAGCCGCAGGCCGGTCAGTTCGGCGTCCAGAATCTCCGGCCGGTCATGCGGGGCCATGCCGCGCCCGGTGGCCTCGCTCCACAGCCGGATTCCCACCCCCGGCGCCTCGCGCCCCGCGCGGCCGGCGCGCTGGGTGGCGGCGGCGCGCGAGATGCGCACCGTGTCCAGCCGCGTCAGGCCGGTGCCGGGGTCCAGGCGCGGGCTGCGCCGCCAGCCGCCATCCACCACCACCCGTACGCCCGGCACGGTCAGCGAGGTCTCGGCGATCGAAGTCGCGAGGATCACCCGCCGCCCGGCCTCCGGCCGGGGACGCAGCACGCGGTCCTGCTCGCCCGGCGGCATCTCGCCATACAGGGGCAGGATCTCGGCCGGCGCCCCCGCCAGTGCCGTCTGGGTGCGGCGGATCTCCCCCACACCGGGCAGAAAGGCCAGGATATCGCCCTCATGCTCGGCCAGCGCGGCGCGAATGGCGCGCGCCATCGCGTCGGGCAGGTCGCGC
This sequence comes from Gluconacetobacter sp., assembly GCF_047721585.1. Lineage (NCBI taxonomy): Bacteria > Pseudomonadati > Pseudomonadota > Alphaproteobacteria > Acetobacterales > Acetobacteraceae > Gluconacetobacter > Gluconacetobacter sp. The sequence continues at coordinate 26,020 of NZ_JBDNXE010000012.1, read as the reverse complement.
AGATGGGTGATGTCGCGCGGGGCGTGATGGATCGTGACCGGAAAGGCCCGGCCGGCGCTTTCGATCAGATTGGCACCCATCAGCGCGGACAGGGCGGCGCCGTCCATGGTGGCCGACATTGCCACCAGCCGCAGGTCCGGCCGCAGGCTGCGCTGGGTATCCAGGCAGAAGGCGAGCGCCGCATCGGCATCCAGCGAGCGTTCGTGGATTTCGTCCAGGATCACGCAGGCCACGCCGTCCAGCGTCGGGTCGGACAGCAGGCGCCGCACCATCAGCCCCTCGGTCACCACCTCGATCCGCGTGCGGTCCGAAACGGCGGATTCCAGCCGCGTGCGGTAGCCCACCAGCCCGCCGGCTTCCTCGCCGATCAGCGCCGCCATGCGCTGTGCCGCCGCGCGGGCGGCCAGCCGGCGCGGCTCCAGCATCACGATCCGCCCGTCGCCGCGCCAGGGGGCATCCAGCAGCGCCAGCGGCACGGTGGTGGTCTTGCCCGCGCCGGGCGGGGCCACCAGCACGGCGGAGGGGGTCTGCATCAGGCTGGCGCACAGATCGGGCAGGATCGCGCTCACCGGCAACTCGGCCGGAATCGAAACCCTGGAATGGGCGGGGCTTTGCAGGGCGGGATCGAATTCCATATCCTGCTTATGCGTCCATGGCCTGGAACCGGCAATCCACCGGCTTGCACCGCCGTTCCGTCCTTCGCCTTTCCTGATTTTCCGGAGCCTCCGTTCTTGATCCTGTCCCGGTCCCTGTCCGCGTTCGCGGCACCCCGCCAATTCCGGTCGTCCCTGTCCGGTTCGCTGCTGTCGTGGCTGGTGCCGATGCTGGTCGTCCTGTGCCTCGCCCCCACGCCGCATGCCCTGGCGGCGGAAAGCGCCGCGCAGACCAGCGAGCGCGATATCGCCACCCTGGTGACCGATACCGACCATTATCGCCCCGGCACGACGCTACAGGTGGGCCTGCGGCTGCGGCTGAAACCCGGCTGGCATACCTACTGGATCAATCCCGGCGACGCGGGCGAGGCGCCGACTCTCGCGGTGCAGGCCAGCGGCGGTGCCACGGGTACTTCGGGCACCATCGCGTGGCCGGCGCCGGAGCGCCTGCGCGACGGGCCGCTGATGTCCTACGGCTATACCGGCGACGTGCTGCTGCCGGCCATATTGACGCCTTCCGGAGCGGGCGACGCCCCGATGGTGCTGAAAGCCACCGCCGAGTGGCTGGTCTGCGCCTCGGTCTGCGTGCCCGAACAGGGGACGTTCACCCTGACGCTGCCAGCCGGGGAGCCGACGCCTTCCGCCGAGGCGCCCCTGTTCGCCCACGCGGTCCAGGCGCGCCCCATGGAGTCGCCGTTCGCCGCCACGATCGCGCCTGACGGGATGCTGAGCCTGACGGGCGAGGGCCTGACCCCGGCCGCCGTGCGCGATGCCTGGTTCATGCCCCTCGTGACCGGCGCCATCGACCAGGACGCCGACCAGCCGCTGAAGGTCGCGGACGGCACGCTGACCCTGGCGTTGAAACCGGGCGATGCGTTCCATGCGGCCCCCACGCTGGACGGCGTGCTGATGCTGAAGGACCCGGCGGGCGAGACGCGCGCGCTGTCGATCGCCGCCCGCCCCGGCCCGGCGACGGCCGCCCCCGCCACATCTCCAGGCACAGCCTCAGTCGCAGCCCTGGCCGTTCCCGCCGTGGCGGCGCCCCGACCCGCGCCGGAGGGGGCCGCGGGCGACCTGCGCATGTTGCTGCTGGCCTTCGCGGGCGGGCTGATCCTGAACCTGATGCCCTGCGTATTCCCGGTCCTGATGATGAAGGCGATGGCGCTGACCCGTCTGGCCGGCGCGCATACCATGGCGCGTCTCGCCGGGGCCGGTGCCTATGCGGCCGGCGTGGTCGGGGCGTTCATGGTGCTGGGCGGCATCATGCTTACGCTGCGCGCGGCCGGGGCGGTAGCCGGCTGGGGCTTCCAGTTCCAGTCCGCCGCCTTTGTCGCCGCCGTGTGCTGGCTGCTGTTCGCCGTGTCGCTCAACCTGCTGGGCGTGTTCGGCATGGGCAACGGCGTTGCGGCACTGGGCGGCGCCGGGGTCACGCGCGGCAGCTATCTGGGGGATGCGATGACCGGCGTGCTGGCGGTGCTGGTCGCCACGCCCTGCACCGCGCCCTTCATGGGCGCCGCGATCGCGGGCGCGCTCACGGCGCCGGCCTGGGTGGCGATGGCGGTGTTCATCGCCATGGGCGCCGGGCTGGCCGCGCCCTATCTGGTCCTTGCCGGCGTGCCCGCGCTGGCGCGCTTCCTGCCGCGCCCCGGCGCGTGGATGGATATCCTGCGCCAGGGGCTGGCTTTCCCGATCCTGGCCACCTGCGTCTGGCTGATGTGGGTGCTGGCGTTGCAGGCGGGCGCGACCGCGATCGCGGTGCTGGGCGCCGGGCTGGTGCTGGTCGGGCTTGCGGCGTGGCTGACCGGTCTGGCGCAGGGCATGGCCATGCGCGACGGGCCGGTGCGGCGGATCCGCCTGTGCCGCGCCCTGGCCCTGATGGCGCTGGCGGTGGCAATGGCGATGCTGCCCGGCCTGCGCGGTGGCAGCGCAGGGGCGGATGCCGGTCTGGTCGCGTCCGGCCCTGCCGGCACCGAGGCTTTTTCACCCGCGCGGCTGGCGGCGCTTCAGGCGCAGGGGCGGCCGGTCTTTGTCGACATGACGGCCGCGTGGTGCATCTCCTGCCTGGTGAACGAGCGGGTGGCCCTCTCATCCGCCCCCGTGCAGGCGGCGTTCCGCGCGCGGCATGTGGTTTACATGAAGGGCGACTGGACCAATCGTGACGCCACGATCAGCGCGTTTCTGGAAGCGCATGGTCGGGCGGGCGTGCCATTCTACATCTATTACCCGCCAGGGAACGGGCAGAAGAAAATCCTGCCGCAGATCCTGACCAGCGGATTGGTGCTGGATGCGCTGAAAGGATGACACGGCGGCTGCCAAGGCCCGTCGATCAACAAATGCGTTTCCAAAGGCGCAGCCTTTGGCGGGTTTCAGGGCAGCGCCCTGAGACGTGCCGCCAACATGGAACGCACGAGGGCGGCGGATCACCTCCGCCGCCCTCATACGTAGGCTCAATAGCCGTTGCTGCTGCCGGCCGTGCCGGTTGCCGTGGCCGTTCCGGGCGGTAAGGTCAGGTAACCGGGCTGCGGCGACTGCACGCGTGGAGCCGGGGCGGCGGCGTCGGGTGCCGGGCCACCGGTCGGGAAGATCGCGTTCGGTTCGCTGGGCACGGCGGCCGGTGCCGGAGCAACCGGCGCGGCGGGGGCCGCTGCCGCCGCTGCCGCTGCGGGGGCAGCCGCGACCGCGCCTGTCGCCGCCGCGTCGGGGCTGCCGGGCGCGCCGAGCTGTTGCTGCTGGATCGCGCTCGGCGACGTGCCGGCGGTATCGACCAGCCAGTCCGTCAGATGATGCCGGATCTGGAATTCCAGTTCGACATTCATGTCCTTCATCATCTGCGACGTGATCGCATAGAGATTCGCCGGCGAATCCGCGTTGCCGTCGCTGTCCGACGCGGTCGAGCCGAACGTGCGCCGCACATGGGCCTCGGCATAGCCCGCATGCTGGCCGTTGGGGCTGGAGACGTCGAGATGGACATCCATCTGCCCTTCCAGCGTGCCCCCTGGCTGATGCAGGATCGAGGCCCGGTCGATGGTGAAGACGGCGGCGCCGGTGGTGCCGGCCGCCATCAGCCGATCGGTCGCCATCTGGCGTAGCGCCTGGTCGGGCGGCGTGGGCGCGCGCCCCGAAATATCGCCCGGCACCGTGCCCGGCTGCCCGTTATCGACAATATTGATCGTCGCCACATTCAGGCGGAGCACCGGCAGGTAGTCGTAGCGCAGCGGCGCGAAATTCGGCGGCGGCCCGTCGCTGCACGCCGCAAGCGGCAGGAGCGGACAGGCGAGCAGAAGCAGCATGGGCAACCGGGCAGCCCGGCGGGACGGACGCATGAAGGGGTTCTCCGACGGTGGGGTCGATACGGGACATCGCGAGAAAACTGCCGTTCCGTGCCCGCCCGGTCAATCCGTTACGGGGCCGCCCACCTCATCGCGGCCGAAACGGAAACTGATATTGCAGAACGCGCAATGCATGCTGATGGTGCCGTCCTCGGCCATATGGTCCAGATCCTCGCGGCCGAAGGTCTCCAGAATGCCCGACAGCCGCGCCCGGCTGCACCGGCAGCCGAAGGCCAGCGCGCGCGGACGGTCGGCGCACACATCCTCGGCATGGAACAGGCGATAGAGCAGGGCCTCGGACGACAGGTCGTCATCCAGCAGTTCCGCATCGGTCACCGTCGCCGCCAGCGTCATGGCGGTGGACCACATGTCGTCCTCGTCGCCTTCCGGCGGCGTGATGGCCGCGATGCCGCCTTCGGTCGCGATGCGCTCCAGGATCAGGGCGGACGCGCGCCAGCCGGCATCGGTATGCGCGCAGGCCAGCCGCACCCAGCAGGCATGCTGCTCGCTGGTCTCGAAATAATGGGCGGCCATCTCCGACAGCGACGGGCCGGTCATGGCCACGATGCCCTGATGCAGGTCGGTGTCCGGCCCCTGATCGACGGTAAAGGCCAGATAGCCGCCGCCCAGCAGCCGGGCCGCGTCGGCATCCGGATCGGTCGCCGCCAGCGCGGCCACCGCGTCGTCGTCGGAATGGGCATGGAAGCGCAGCGCGCCGGCATGGGTGCAGTCCGCCACCAGCAGCGAGACCGGGCCGTCCCCCTTGGCCTGGAGCGAGAACGACCCCTGAAATTTCAGCGCGGACGCCAGGCCGCCGACCAGCGCCAGCGCCTCGCCCGCCAGACGCAGCACGATGTCGGGGTTGTCATGCCGGCTCAGCAGCGCATCCGCCAGCGCCCCCAGCCGCACCAGCCGCCCGCGCACCGGCCGGCCGGCCAGATAGAATGGCGTCACGCCCTGGGGGATCACCAGGTCGGGAACATCCGGCCGGTGGGCATCGAGAAAGGCGGGGGTATCGATCATACGGGGGCTTCCGAACGGAGGGCGTGTCAGGCCGTCCTCTTAAATACGGGCGCTGATTTCGGCTTCCAGGGCTTCCAGCCGGAGTTCGAAGGCGCGCAACGCCTCCGGCCCGATCTTCTCACGGGCCGCCAGGGCCTTCAGCAGCGCCTGCCGGCAGCGATCATGCGCCGCATCCAGGTCTTCGGTGCGCGGCGCGGTGGCCAGGCAGTCCAGATAGGCGTTGCGCAGGACCATCACCCCCGGCCCCGAACAGGGGAGGGTGGCGAAGGCGGCCTCGACGCTGCCTTCCACCCAGCCGGGGGTGGACGGAACGTCCTCGGTGGTCGTCGGGTGGGCGGGCGTTTCGGCCGGTCCTGTCATCGCGACGCGTCCTCTTCTCCGTAATCCTGCCAGTGCTCGCCGCCCAGCGCCCAGACCAGCAGGCCCTTCTGCGCGTGCAGGCGGTTCTCGGCTTCGTCGAATACCACCGAGCAGGGGCCTTCGAACACGTCCTCGGTCACTTCCTCGCCGATATGGGCGGGCAGGCAGTGCATGAACAGGGCATCGGGCGCGGCCAGGGCCATCAGCCCGGCCGTGACCCGGTATGGATCGAAGGCCAGCAGGCGCTGGGCGGACTCGCTGTCGGACATGCTGACCCAGGTATCGGTCACCACGCAGTCCGCCCCCGCGACGGCCTCGCGCGGGTCGGTGGTCAGGGTGATGTCGGCACCGCCCTGCCTGGCCCAGGCCACGGTTTCGGCCGGCGGGGCATGACGGTTCGGCGAGGCGAGGCGCAGGCGGAAGCCGAACAGCCGTGCCGCCTCGATGAACGAGGTGGCGACATTGTTGCCATCGCCGATCCAGGCGATCGTCCGGCCGGCGATCGGCCCGCGATGTTCCTCGAACGTCATGATGTCGGCGAGGATCTGCACCGGATGCGAATGCGGCGTCAGGCCGTTGATCACCGGCACGCTCGACCAGTGCGCCAGCTCGTGCAGCGCCGTCGCGTTGCCGGTGCGCAGCACGATGGCATCGACGAAGCGCGACAGCACGCGGGCGGTATCGGCGATCGTCTCGCCCCGCCCCAACTGCATGTCGGCCGGCGAGAGCAGGATCACCTCGCCGCCCAACTGGCGCATCCCGACCTCGAAGGAGACGCGGGTGCGGGTGGAGGGCTTGGAGAGCATCAGCCCCAGCGTGCGGCCTAGCAGCGGCAGGCGCGGATGCAGCGGGCGCGCCCGCCCGTGCTGCATGTGCTTGATGCGGCTGCCCACATCCAGGATGGCGCGCAGGGTCGCGCTGTCGAAATCGCGCAGTTCCAGGAAATGGCGCGGTGCGGCGTGCGTGGCGGGGACGGCGGACAGGGCGTTCATGCCGCGTTCTCCGCATTCTGCGCGATGGCGGCCTGATGGGCGCGCAGGCGCAGCGCGGCGCGGCGCAGCCGGCGACCGGCCTCGGCGCAATCTTCCTCGGTCAGCACCAGCGGGGGCACCAGACGCAGCACGTTGTCGCCGGCGGTAACGGTCAGCACGCCTTCATGCATCGCCGCATCCTGCATCAGCGCGACCGGGGCCAGGCAGCGCAGGCCCAGCATCAGGCCGATGCCGCGCCACTGGGCGAACAGGTCGGGGAATTCGCCGGCCAGCGAATCCAGTACCTCGGCCAGTTGCGTGCCGCGCGTCTGCACCTGGTTCAGGAAGCCGGGGGCCAGCAGCACGTCCAGCACCACGTTCGCCGCGGCGCAGGCCAGCGGGCCGCCGCCGAAGGTGGTGCCGTGCGAACCCGCCGTCAGATATCGCGCCACGGCCTCGGTGGCCAGGACGGCGCCCATCGGGAAGCCGCCGGCAATGCCCTTGGCGGTCGAGAGCACGTCGGGCGTCACCCCCGACCATTCATGGGCGAACAGCCGGCCGGTACGGCCCATGCCGCTCTGCACTTCGTCCATGCCCAGAAACAGGCCGAATTCGTCACAGACGGCGCGCAGTTCCTGCATGAAGCGCGGATCGGCGATGTTGACACCGCTTTCGCCCTGCACCGGTTCGATCATGATGCCGGCGGTCTCGGGCGTGATCGCGGCGCGCACGGCGTTCATGTCGTTCATCGGCACATGGTCGAATCCTTCGACCACGGGGCCGAACCCGTCGAGATATTTCGGGTTGCCGGTGGCCGACAGCATGGCCAGCGTGCGGCCATGGAAGGCGCCGTTGAAGCAGATGATCCGCGTGCGCTCCGGATGGCCGCCATGGGCCTGCGCCCGGCGGATCATCTTGACCATGCCTTCGTTGGCCTCGGCGCCCGAATTGCAGAAGAAGACGCTGTCGGCAAAGCTGGCGGCGACCAGCCGCGCGGCCAGCCGCTCGGCCTGCGGCACGCGGTACAGGTTCGACACATGCATCACCCGCGCCGCCTGCTGGGCGATGGCCGAGACCAGTTGCGGATGGTCATGCCCCAGCGACGAGGTCGCGATCCCCGCCCCCAGATCCAGGAATCGTCGCCCGTCCACCGCGTACAGCCAGCAGCCTTGGCCCCGCTCGAAAGCGAGATCGGCACGGTTGTAGGTGGGCATCAGGGCGGGGATCATGGAGATCGGAACCTTATCGTTTCGTTGTCCGGTGTCGTCGGATATCGGTGTGGTTGGCCATAATGGAACGCGAAATGGCCCACGCGCCGCGGCGGGTGGGCCATTTCGCCTCCACCCGCATGATGTGGGCGGGTGAGGCATCAAGTCAAATTCTCTGTGGCCCGCCGGCCGCGTGGCGGCCATGCGGCCGGCGGGCCGGCAGGGGTCCGGAAGGGGATTTTACAGCGACGCGACCACCTTCAGGCCCACCACGGCGGCATCGGGGATATGCCCCGTTTCGCCGGGGCGGATCATGTACTGGAACTCCGGCTGGATCAGCAGCCCAGGGCAGGTGTCGATCCCGTAATACGCCTCGATGACGTGGGAGTCCGTCTGCGGCCCGGTCACCTGTCTGCCCAGCGACAGGCCGGCATCCTGGGCGATGGTCTGCCCCTCCCGCTTGCGGTCGCTGACATGATACCAGGAATACAGAATACCCAGCCGGTCGGTCGTGCGTCCCGGAATCAGCCCGTTGAACGAGATGCCGCCATAGGCCTGGTCGGAAATCGACGCGACATGCGGCGTATTATGGATATAGCCGGCCATCAGGTATCCGCCGGCCATCTGGCCGGGGCCGCCCTTGCGATAGATCATCTGCTCGCTTTCGAACCAGAACATATCCATCGGCGCGCTGCGCTCACGCCCCGGCTGCGCGACCAGATAGGACGGCTTGGTCCCCAGCGCGTCCGGGTAGCGCGTGGTGTCGTGGGCGTAGCCGAGCACATAATGGCCGGGCAGCTTGTCGCGCGTCAGATAGGGCTCCCAGGTGAATTCCGCCGGCAGCATCAGCCCGGTCGCGTTTTCACTGGCCCACGCCCAGCCGCTGGGGCCGTCGGCCAGCGGCTGCACCTCGTAGGCGCCCACCTGGATGGCGGTATCGCGCGTGGGGCGGAAGCGCGCCCGCGCGCCCCAGGTCGCCTTCGGATACACGGCGAAGGCCGGATCGACCTTCAGCGCCACGGGCGCCGAGCAGGTGACCATGAACGAACAGAGCAGCGGCGAGGTCGCGAAGACGTGGGTCAGCGCCATACGGCCGAAGGCAACGTCGAGGCGGTTGTCGAACGCCTTTTTCTCGGCATAGAAATCGACGAGATGCGCCACGACATGGCCCGACAGGCCATAGACCTCCATCAGGTTGATATAATAATCGCCGATAAGATCGTGCGAAATCTCGCGTCCGGCGCGGTTCATGACCAGCGTATGCACGGTCCAGCCATCCAGCGAGCGCGACATCTTTCCCAGGTCGAAAACCATCTGGAGCGTGAATTCGTGCACGTAATCCATGCCGCGCCGGATGCCGCCATTGATGTTGCCCATGCCTTCCGCCTTGTAGGTCAGCGAGAAGGTGAAGCCTTTATCCTGCAGGCGTTTGCGAAACGGCATGATCTGCGGCACCAGATGCCCGGCGGCACCGGTCGGCACGTAATAAGGGTCCGACATGTCGGTGCGCCGCTGCGCATCGACTTCGGACGGCAGCAGCCACGACAGGCCCTCCTGGTCGGTCAGGGCATCCAGTTCGATCGCATGGTGATGATTGCTGCGATCATAGCCATTCGCGGCGTTCGTGCCAGGATCGGCCTTTTTCGCCGACACGGTGCCCTTTGGCTGGACCAGGACCCCCGGATGCGACGCATCGGCACCGCTGTCGATGCCGGTCTTCGCTGCGGGGGCCGTCACCGGAGTGGCGGCGTGGGCGGCGGAGAGTGTTCCGGCTTCGCCCGCCAGCCCGACAAGGGCGGCGAGCCACAATTTGCCGAGAGCCAGGCGGCGTAATGCAGGAGGGAGTGAAGTTTCGCCGTTTGTTCTGGCCGTGAAAGTTCTCACAACGACCGGGCTCCATTTTTGTTATATAGTTATTAACGAGGACAAGAACACTACAATTCCTCTTTTTTCAAGAGGAGGGGGCGCCCATTAATGGCGGGGTTCCTGTTATTACATGAAGTGATCGATATCGACGGGATGATGACGGCATCCTGCGGTCGATGACTGCGGGACAGGCCGAAATACCCCGCAGGATCACGGTTTTTCAGCGAAAGGGAGGGGCGCGCGCAGTCCGGTCGGGTCGGTCGGAAGACGCAACGCCGCCATTGCGGGGAATGACGTATCGAGCGTTTGTTCCGCGCAATTTAAATTAAATTTTATCCATGTTTTACAGCCAAAAATAAACTGGAAGTCATTTTTCATCGTCTCATTCCAGGTCGGGTTTTTAACCCGTCCTGGGCGCGCCTATCGGCATGAGAAGACGAAAATTTCTCCAGTACACAAAGGGTTCGTTTTTCCTGACGTGAAAAACAGATCAATCCGAGGACGGTGTAAAATACTTAAACCGTCATTGATTGATACCCAATCGGTATTGAAACTCTACGGCGTGCGGACGGCACCAGCGTGTTGAGAGGCGGAATCTAAAAAAATAATTATAAAACAGGCAGATGCTATGTAAGCTCTTGTGTTTGAATACGAAGGAATGCCCGCGGATGCCCTTCCGGACGACGATATTCCTGTTCATCACAAGCCTGTGACCGGGGTCAGGGATCCTCTCTCTGGCGGTCATCGTCGGCGATGAGGCAGCGCGGCAGTCGGAAAAAAGCCAAACAGGTATTGATTAAAAAATATTAATCAAAATCGTGGCAAAGTTTGCTTTCACGTTATGGAAAGCCTGGGGGAAGAGGCGTAAGCATCCCAAAGTTTATCGGGCGACGGATTCAGGCATTCGCATGCTTCTGACCCCGGTCCGGCTTGGCCCGAACGCGCCACGTGTGACAGCGAAGCCTCCAACCTTGGAACGGTAGAATGGATAATACAGCGAATCATCGATCTAGGATCAGTGACGGATGCCGGATTGCATTCGTCCTGATCAGCCTGGCCGTCGGGCTGGCCCTTGTCGCCGGCGGGTTCCAGCTCGTCACACTTGGCGGCTCGTTCTATTATTTTCTGGCCGGTGTCGCCTATGTGGCGCTGGGTGCGCTTTTCCTCGTCAAGGGGCGGGCGTCCTGGGCTCTTTCTCTCTCGGTCGCGATTTTCGTCGCAACGGTCCTCTGGGCGCTTTATGACGCGCCGCAGTTCGCCTTCTGGCCGCTGCTGCCGCGCCTGATGGTGCCGGCCATCATGTTCATGCTCAGCCTGCTGGTCACGGCGACTCTGCCGTCCATGCCGTCTTCCACGCGGCAGATCAGCGCGGGCGGTGGCGTGGCGCTGCTGCTCGGCGTGGTCGTGACCCTGGTCGAGATGTTCTCGCCCCATGGCGGCATCCAGGGCGAGGCGCTGGACAAGGCCCGCGTGGCCTCCGCCGTGCCGCCCCAGCCCGATGACTGGCAGTTCTACGGGCGCAATGTCAGCGGCACGCGCTATGTGCCCTACACGCAGATCACCCCGCGCAACGTCACCGACCTGAAGGTGGCCTGGGTGTATCATACCGGCCGGCGCACCAGGGGCCCCGGCGCGGGCGTGGATGAGAACACGCCGGCACAGATCGGCTCGGTTCTGTATTCCTGCACGCCTGAAAACGTGATTTCCGCGATCGACGCCGACAGCGGCAAGCAGATCTGGCGGTTCGACCCGCACGCCCACACCGCCGAGCACGTCTCATGCCGTGGCGTCGGCTACTACGACATCACCAAGGATGACAGCCTGACCGACGAGGACAGGCAGGCCGCGGCGGACCAGCCCTGCCAGCAGCGCATCCTGGTCTCCGCCGTCGATGCCCGCCTGTTCGCGCTGGACGCCCATACCGGCCAGCTCTGCCCCGGTTTCGGCGACAATGGCTATGTCGACCTCAAGAAGAACATGGGGCCGACGGAAAACAGCAAGCGCTATCATCCGACGGCCCTGCCGGTCGTCATGGGCCATCTGGCCGTGATCGGCGGCTGGGTGCGTGACATCGTGCATGGCGAGCCCTCGGGCGTGGTCCGTGCCTATGACACCCGCACCGGTGCCCTGGCCTGGGCGTGGGACGTCGGCGATCCCGACAGCCCGGTTCCGCCCGATGCCGACAAGCAGTTCACGCTGGAAACACCGAATGTCTGGGCCGTCCCGACCTACGACAAGGCGCTGAACCAGGTCTATCTGCCCACCGGCAACGGCCCGCCCGACTATTGGGGTGGTGACCGCGACGCGGTGAAGAACAAGTTCGGCGCGGCCCTCGTCGCCGTCGACGCCACGACCGGCAAGACCAAGTGGGTCCGTCAGTTGATCCATCACGACGTGTGGGATTTCGATCTGCCGTCGCAGCCGGTGATGTATGATGTAACCAATGCGAAGGGCGAGAAGATCCCGTCGCTGATCCAGACCACCAAGACCGGCCATATCTTCGTCATCGACCGCCGCACCGGCGACTTCGTGACGCCGGTTGAAGAACGCGCGGTCCCGACCACGCCCGCCGCGCAGGGCGAGCATCTGTCGCCGACGCAGCCGTTCTCGGTCGGCATGCCCACCATCGGCGCCGATCCGCTGTCCGAGCAGTCGATGTGGGGCGTCAGCACCTTCGATCAGCTCTATTGCCGCATCATGTTCAAGAACTCGGTTTACGAAGGCCCCTTCACGCCGCCTGGCGAGAAGCCCTACATCGAGTGGCCCAGCCTGCTGGGTGGCATGAACTGGGGTGGCATCTCGATCGACGAGGCGAACGACATCATGTTCGTCAACGACATGCGCATGCCGCTGCGGATGATGCTGGTGAATCATGAAGACGCCAAGCATTACAAGATCTCGACCGACGAGGTTCCGGGCTTCATGGGCACGCTGCGTCCCCAGATCGCCGGCCCCTATTCGGGCGTGCGGATCGACATCCTCCAGTCGCCGCTGCAAGTGCCGTGCAACACGCCGCCTTTCGGCACCATGAGCGCCATCGACCTGCGCACCAAGAAGCTGCTGTGGCAGGTGCCGATGGGAACGGCCGAGCAGCTTGGTCCGATGGGGATCAAGAGCCACCTGCCGATGCCGATGGGCATGCCCACCCTGGGCGGCCCGACGACGACGGCCTCGGGCCTGCTCTTCTTCGCCGGCACGCAGGACTACTATCTGCGCGCGCTGGACAGCATGACCGGCAAGGAACTGTGGAAGGCTCCGCTGCCCGCCGGCGCGGTCGCGGCTCCGCTGATCTACAAATCCCCCAAGACGGGCAAGGAATATGTCGTGATCTCCGTCGGCGGTGCCAGCCACTCGCCTGACGTGGCCGACGACGTGATCGCCTACGCCCTCCCCGAGGGGACGACGGCCCAGTAAGGACGCGACCCGTCGCGCCAGCGACTGGCATTTCTACGACGCCCCCGCCGTTCCGACGGCGGGGGTTTTTTATGATACGCGAGGCTTCGGTGCTCGTGCCGTTCCCTGCCGGGTTATGCCCGATATGGATGCGATTCCGCTCGCAAGAAAATCGGCGCACAGCCGTATGCGGGCGATGCCGGACCGCTCCGGCGCGATCAGCATGCTCAGCGGCGATGCCGCAAGTGCGTAATCCGGCAGAATGACTTCCAGCCGTCCATCGGTCAGGCAGTCTTCCACCAGCCAGCGATGGGCGGGGCCGAAGCCCCGTCCGGCCAAAAAGGCTTCCCGCGCCGCCAGGCCATGGTCGACGGTCAGCCGTTCGCGGAAAGCAACGGTGTGATGCGTGCCGTCGGGGGCCTGCAGATGCAGCCGCTCCGACCCCTGCACCCGCGACATTCTCACACCTTCCAGGCCCGCGAGATCCTGCGGGTGGCGCGGCCTGCCATTGGTTTTCAGCCACGCAGGAGACGCGACCAGCACGCGGTGACTTTCTCCCAGCAGGCGCAGTTTCATCGAACTGTCGTTCAGCGGCCCAAGGCGAATGGCGATATCCACGCCCTCGCGCACAAGGTCGATGCGCTCGTCCGTCAGGCCGAATTCGATCCGGATAGCAGGGTAGCGGTCCTGAAAGGCATGGACCAGCCTGCCGACATGCAGCGTACCGAGCGCCCCGGTGCAGGAAATCCGGACCGTGCCGGAAACCGCCTGCCTGGTCTCTCGCATTTCCTGGCTGGCCTGCTCGACCAGTCCCAGGATACGCAGGCAGTGGGCGTAATAGCGCGCGCCTTCGTCGGTCAGCGTCACCCGGCGCGTGGTGCGGGTAAACAACGGTACGCCGAGCGCATTTTCCAGTTCGTGCAGATGGCGCGTGACGGTCGACTGGCCGATTCCGAAATCACGCGCAACGGCCGTCAGGCTTCTCCGTTCGGCAATGCGTACGAAGGTTCGGATGCGGTCGAGAGTAATGTCAGATTGTTCCATTATCCGGCATAGTCCTATCTGGACACGATCTATAGAGGAACAATGGAGGGCTGCCTATCATGGCCCGGCGTCTCCCTCCTTTCCGATCGCAATGGAAAACGCCTATGAATGTCCTCATCGTCTATGCTCACCCTGAGCGGCAGTCGCTGAACGGCGCCCTGCTCGACTGCGCCATCGGCGCGCTCGAAGAGCAGGGCCATACAGTAAGGGTTTCGGACCTCTATGCCATGCGGTGGAAAGCCGCTGCCGATCATGCGGATTTTCCCGACCTTGCGGAAGGAGAGCGGCTCCGGGTCGCCTCCGCCTCGGCGCGGGCCTTCGCCGCGCATGACCTGACGGACGATGTCAGGGCCGAACAGGAGAAGCTGGTCTGGGCCGATACCGTAATCCTGCAGTTTCCCCTGTGGTGGTTCACCATGCCCGCGATCCTCAAAGGCTGGGTAGACCGTGTCTATGCCTGCGGTTTCGCATATGGCGTTGGCGAGCACAGCGACAGGCGGTGGGGCGATCGCTACGGCGAGGGCGTCATGGCCGGCAAACGGGCCATGCTCGTCGTCACCACCGGTGGCTGGGCGGAACATTATTCGCCCAGGGGGATCAACGGCCCGATCGACGACCTGCTGTTTCCGATCAATCACGGTATCCTGTTCTATCCCGGCTTTACCGTGTTGCCGCCTTTCGTGGCCTATCGCGTCGACCGGCTGGACGATCGGGCATTCGCTACCGTGGCGGCGGCGCTTCGCACGCGGATGCAGGCACTGGGCACCATCGCCCCGATTGCCTATCGGCGACAGAATGATGGCGATTACCGGATTCCGGCCATGGAACTGAAACCCGGCCTGGAAAAGCCAGGTGCGACCGGCTTCGCGCTACATTTGGACTGAAAGCACCCCCCCGGAAGGCGCACTCGGCCCGCCCTCCGATGACGGGGCAGGCGGGCAGGGCGCCCGTTACACGGCGTCGTCAATGCCGCCGCCGCCCGTCCCTGGGTCCGACCAGAGCCCGCCGGTCCAGGAGGCCGGGCTTCGCAGGCATACGCCGCGATCATGACGGCCCGCTCGCGCTACGTGCTTCGCGTCGTCGCGGCCGGGCGGGTCCGGTCTGGCAGGGCGCTGTATGCCGAGCGCTGTCGCCCCTGTCATGATAACAGGGCGGGAAACCTCGACGAGGCCCCGCCGCTGGCCGGGCGGAATTTCCGGGAAAAATGGAGCAATCGTCGGGATGCGCTCGATGCGAAGATAAAAATGTCCATGCCGAAGGACGAGCCGGGTGTACTCTCCGCCGCGGCGGTCTCGGACATCGTGGCCGCGCTGTTCGCCGGGCATACCGCGAAAGCCGATGTCGCGAACTGACGGAAACGGGTAGAAAGGTTGTTTCTTCAGGGCGCAGGCCGAGGTGCGATCATGTCCATAAGGCTCTGGAGGAATGCCCTGCTCCTGTCGGCGGTCGTCCTGATCGCGCCGTCAGCCTGGGCAGGCCCGGCGGGAACGGAACCGGCGGGAGGCCTGCCGGCACCGCGTCTCGCCGCAGATCCGGTGTCCAATGCGCGGTTTTTCACGTTGATGCTGGGTGACGGCGCGCGTCAGCGGGTTCTTTTCAGTGCGCCCCCCGATGCGCGGGGCACGCTGGTCATGCTGCCGGGCGGGTCCGGGCAGATCGGCCTGGAGGACGACGGGCAGATCCGCCACGGCGATAATTTCGTCGTGCGGACCCGTACGCTCTGGCTCCGGCGCGGTTACGCGGTGCTGCTCGCCGATGCCGTCGATGGGATGAACCTGCGGGGCCTGCGCAGTTCGCCGCGTTACGCGGCGGTCGTGGAGGCGCTGGTCGATTTCGCCCATGCGCACATGGCCGGTCCGGTCTTTCTGCTCGGCACCAGCCAGGGGGCGATCGCGGCCATGAACGGTGCGGCCCATGCGCCGACCGGCCGCGTGGCCGGCGTGGTGCTGACGGAATCGGTGTCGGTGATGGGCGGCAGTCGCGAGACCGTCTTCAGTGCCGATCCCGGCCAGGTCCGTATCCCGGTCCTGATCGTCGGCAATCGTGACGATCGGTGCAACGTCGCGCCACCCGGTGCCGTGCCGGACATCGCCGCCGCGCTCGACCACAGCCCGGATGTGCGGGTGCTGTCCGTGTCGGGCGGTCAGACGCGAAGCCGGAAAAATTGCGGCTCCCTCACGCCCCATGGCTATTATGGTATCGAGGTCCCGACCGTGGATGCGATCATCCGCTGGCTGGACGGCCATCGCTGACGGCACCCGCCGCCCGGCAATGAGGAAGGAGACGGCATGCCGAGGATGCGGCCACGCGCCATCGGTTCCATCGGTCGACGCCGAAAAGATCCATGCGTTTAGGCCGTCTTTTCATCCTGTCCCTCTGTGCGGCCATGGTCGCGTTGGCCGTGTTTCACCGACGCTGGCTGCCGCCGGCCTACGATCCCACCCAGCCCCTCGATCTCGCGGCGGCATGGACGTTCATGACGCCCCTGAAACTTCGCCTGCTGTCCGTGTCTCCCGAATTGTGCCGCGCAGCCCTCATCACATCCCGGCTGCCTGTCCGGGAACACGCGCACAGCGGCACCGCGGCCTGTCCGCTGGAGGGCGTCTATACGGTCGGTGGTGGCGCGGTCTCGCTCCTGCCCGCCAGTTTCCTGGCATCGTGCAGCCTGGCGGTGCGCTGGTCTCTGTTCGAACGCCAGGTCGCGGAGCCGGTGACGCAGGCCGTGTTCCATACCGGCCTTTCGCGTATCCGGCATGTCGGCAGCTTCGCTTGCCGCGATGTCCGCGATCGCCCAGGCGCGCAGAGCAGCCATGCCACCGCCGACGCGATCGACGTGTCCGCGTTCGTCCTGGCTGACGGCAGGGAAATTCCGGTCAGCGCATGGAACGCGTCAGCGCCCGTCGGCCTTTATCTGCACCGGATGCGCGACCGGGCCTGCCGCGTGTTCGGTACCGTCCTGTCGCCCGACTACAACAGCCTGCATGCCAGCCACTTCCATCTCCAGGCCACCGGCTTCGGTCTCTGCCGCTGACCGGCTCGCGCCTGCCCCGCATTGGAGCAGGCCGGCCGCGTCAGGGCGCGCTCGCCTGGTCCAGTTCCACGATATCCCGTTCCTCCAGTACCAGCGCGGCGGCTTTCGCGAAGCTTTCCACATGGCTGCGCCTGGTGGCGCTGGCGATCGGTGCCGTGACGCCCGCGCGGGCGATCAGCCACGCCCGCGCCACTTCCGCGTCGCTGGCGTCATGGCGGGCCGCGACGGCATCGAGCGCGGCAAGAACGCGCATGCCCCGCACGTCGAGATATTTCCCGATCCCTTCGCCGCGCGTGCTTTGGCCCAGATCGTCCTTGCTGCGATATTTCCCGGACAGAAAACCCGAGGCGAGGCTGTAATAGGTGACGACCCCCAGCCCTTCGCGGATGCACAGGTCGCGCAGCGCCCCGTCGAAGCTGTTCCGGTCGTAGAGGTTATACTCCGGCTGGAGCACCTGATAGGCCGGCAGGTTCTGTGCCCGCGCCACATGCAAAGCCTCGTCCAGTTGCGTGGCATCGAGGTTGGAGGCTCCGATGGCGCGGATCTTGCCGGCCTTGAGCAGCTTGTCATACGCACCCAGTGTTTCGGCATAGGGCGTGTGCAGGTCCGGCCAATGGGAGAAATAAAGGTCGATCCGCTCGAT
This sequence comes from Gluconacetobacter sp., assembly GCF_047721585.1. Lineage (NCBI taxonomy): Bacteria > Pseudomonadati > Pseudomonadota > Alphaproteobacteria > Acetobacterales > Acetobacteraceae > Gluconacetobacter > Gluconacetobacter sp. Next base: position 8,499 of record NZ_JBDNXE010000012.1, on the reverse strand, counting down.
CCCCAGCCGGGCGAGCGAGGCATCGACAGCCTGGAGAATCCAGCTTTCCGACAGGCCCTTGTGGCCCGGCACGCCCATGTCGGAGCCGACCTTGGTAAAGATCTTCACCTTGTCGCGCATGCCGGGGCGCGCCTTCAGCCAGTTGCCGATGATCGTTTCCGACTCGCCGCCCCTGTTGCCTGGCGCCCACGCCGAATAGACATCGGCGGTGTCGATGGCATCGAACCCGTGATCGACGAAGGCATCGAGCACATCGAAGCTCGCCTTCTCGCCGATCGTCCAGCCGAAGACATTGCCACCGAAGACGATCGGCGCGATCTCGAAGCCGGTCCGGCCCAGGGAACGTGTCTTCATGGCGCAGGCTCTCCTGTCTTGCCGTTTCAGGGCGGCGGATGGCCGCGCGCATCCGTCGCTTCCCCGGCCGCGCGGTTCCCCGCCGCGGCCCGGCGTCAGAACAGCACGTTGAGCGCGGTGCTGAGAACCACGGCATCCTTGAACACCGTCGTGCCGCCCACATGATTGACATACTGGAAGTCGGGCTGAAGCGACACGCCGGTCATCACATGGACCGAATAGAAAGCCTCGTAGATGCTTTCATGCCCCTGGATACCATAGGGCGTGCCGAAATTGGCGCCCCGGAACGGTACCCCATAGGCGGCGGCCGCTTCCTGCGACTGGATGGCGCTGCGGCTGAAATTGGCCCATTGGAAGTTGATTCCCACGCTGTCCAGCGGCCGGCCCCACAGATAGCCGGTATCGAGCAGGGCGGCGACCAGATGATGATTCATCTGCGATGTCTTGCCGTCCGCATAGGAATATTGCCCGGCCAGCACCAGCCCGTTCGACTCGCCCGGCCCATGGCGCACCAGCATCTGGTCCGCCAGCACCCAGACCGAGGTCTGCCCGCTCTGCCGACGGGGTGGCAGCCCGGTGACGATCCAGGGCTGGCCGTTGCCATCCGCGTACAGATTGTCATAGCGCGAATTGTCGTACAGCACGCCGACCTTGTAATGGCCGATCAGATGATCGGGGCCGAATTCCGGCAGCCAGCCCACTTCCACTTCGGTGCCCAGCTTGCCCAGATTGTCCTGCCCCCAGGCCCAGCCGGAAATACCGCCGTTATAGGAATGCGGCGACACGGCAAACAGGCCGCCCATCACATAGAAATGGCGGGTCGGCATCAGGCGCAGCACCGTGCCGATATTGCCCGACGGCCAGTCGCGCCCCGATGCCAGGTATTTCGTCGGCGTCACGTTGCCGCACAGCCAGACGTTCATGAAGCTGCACACCCAGGGCGAGTTGTTGAAGAACGTCCCGGTCGGAATCCAGCCGACGGCCAGCTCGACCTTGTGATGCAGCCACGATTTCTCGAAATAGGCCCAGACCAGATGCGCGACCACGTTGCCGCGCGCGCCATAGATCTGCTGCACCTGGTTGCCGTTATCGCCGAAGAGCCGGCTGAGATTCTGCCCGTTGCCGTTGACCGCCAGCGTATGCAGCCACAAATCCTCGGACCACGCGCCCGCGCCCAGCAGCTTCTGCCAGTCGATATCGACCGTGGCGCCGACCTGGCCCGCCAGGGTGTAGCTCTGCCGCTTGCCGCCCGCGACATTCCCTGAAATGCCTTCATAGAGGGCGAGGGCGGCATAGATGCCGTGGTTCTGGAGCCAGGGCTGCACGCCGCCCCAGTCGCCGAAGGCGTGGGTGGTGCCGTAGGGCGGCCCGAAAGATGGCGGACCATAGGCCGATTGCAGGAAGCCGGGGATCGTCTGTTCCAGATTGCCGATCGGCGGGGTTTCTCCCGCGGTCTGGGTCGGTCGGGCGAGGGGCGAGGCGGCCGGAGCATCCTCATCGGCGGCGCGCGCCGGCAGTGCGCCGGGCACGATAAAGGCGGCCGCCAGCGCCAGGGCGGCCAGGCCGGCACGGGCGCGCGTGGTCCTCATCCGGCGGGAGAGGGCACGCGCCCCGCTGCGGGCCGTCTCGATCAATGAAATGGAGAGCGTCGGCCGGGTCTCGGAAAGATTGGTCACACTTTCGTATCTTTTCGTGGCCGATTGGGCAAAAGAACAGTCCTTTTCAAGGAGAATGGAGGTGGGGTGCATTGCGGATGGGGCATTGCCGCGTGATTTTGTCCACATCATCTGTATTTTCTATTTATTTTTATTCAGAAATTCTACCAAAAAGCTCAAGTCTGGCATTTCATGCCTTGGCGAACAGGGCGCGGAGCCTGCGATACGACAATTTATGTTGTCCGATAAGATGCGTGGAAAAATTTTATCTTCTTGGACAATGGGCAGGATTATGATTTCCATCTGCGCGCGCCGTTCACAAAAACGTGATAATGACGCGGGGAGGGGCTGCCGGCGTCTTACGCGTCATAAACACACATGGGCAGGCGTGGTTCCGTAGGACGCCGCGTGGCGTCCGGCCATGCCGTCAACCTTGTACAGCGGGCAGGCTGTTGCCCCGTTCCACGCTGTCGGTCCGCCCCCCGACCGGTGCCGCGCGCTGTTCCAGCGGCCAGAGGGCGGCAATCTGGCGACGATCGCCGCGTTCTGCGGTCCGGCCACCATCAGCACATCGTCCTCCATGCCCCGCCTCCTGCCCCACGCGCCGGGATGGAAGGTCGCGCATGGTCAGCAGACAGGACGGATAGCGCGCGACGGGCATCGCGCGCCGCAGAGTTGGAGCCATGGCGGATGGGGGGAATCTTCATAAAAAATAACTTTGAAATAAAAAGTTGTTTGTTATAGCTTTGCCGCTGTCCCCGCCGACACACGGCGGACCCTGACCAAAGCACTATTGCGAGGCTCCCATGACCCCCCAAGCCGACACGTCGCTGCATGACGACCTGACCTTCATGCGTGCCCTGGCCGAGGCCGGCCGCAACGCGCCGCTGACCAGCGGTCCCTATTTCCTCACGGCCGGCCTCGTGTTCGGTCTCGCCAGCTTCGTCGCCTGGGCGGTCGCGACCGGCCACACGCTCCTGCCGCCGCAGGCGCAGGTCTGGGTGTGGCTGGCGGCGATGGTCGTCTATCTGCCGGTGATCTGGTTCCTCAACCGCGCGCAACTGGGCCGCCCCGGCAGCGTGGTCATGGTCAACCGCGCCATCGGCATGATGTGGAGCGGGCTGGGCAGCGGGATCGGCATCATGTTCCTCGCGGGTATGGTCCTGGCGTGGCGGTGCGGTACGCCTGTCGTCTGGGCGATGTTTCCCTCGCTGATCCTGGCGGTGTACGGCGCGGGGTGGAGCGCCACCGCCGTCATCGCGGGCCAGTCCTGGCTGCGGGGCGTGGCGGCGGGGGCCTTCGCCGGCGCGCTGGCCGTGGCCGCGATGATCGACAGTCCGGTCCTCCTGCTGCTCTACGGGCTGCTGATCCTGCTGCTGGTGGCGCTGCCGGGCTGGGTCCTGCTGCGCCGGGAAGGCCGGGCGGCGTGACGGACCATGGATAATTTCGATATCGGGCAGATCGACGACGTGATCCATGGTCGCGTGCGGCTGGGCATCATGGCCTATCTGTCCTCGGCCGGGATGGCGGATTTCACGGCGCTGCGCACCCATCTGGGCGTGACCGACGGCAACCTGTCCACCCATCTGCGCAAGCTGGAGGATGCGGGTTACGTGGTGCAGGACAAGGGCTTTGCCGGCCGCCGCCCCCTGACACGGCTGGTCCTGACCGACAGCGGCCGGGCCGCCTTCGTCGCCTATCTCGATGCCATCCGGCGGCTGGTGGACCAGGGCGCGCCGCCGGGCTGAAGGCCCCGCAGGGCCGCTGCCGATGTTTTGCGCGTGACGGCGGCCCTCCGACTTGCGAAAACCGGGCGATGACCGCTCGTCCTGCCTATCCCGCCGATTTTCCGACCCTCAGCCGGGCCGCCGCGCTTTCCACGCGGCGGGAACGCCATGCCGGCGGGCGCGCGCTGCGCCACAGCCTGCCGCGCGGCGCCCATGCCGACTGGGCGCCCCCGTCCGGCCGGGCGGACCCGGTCACGATCCTGGAACGTCAGGGTCAGGACCGCATCGCCGGCCTGCTGCCGATCCGCTACCGGCGCATGGCGGCGTCGCCCTTCGCCTTCCTGCGCGGGGCGGCGGCCGTCATGGCGATGGATCTGGCGCAGACGGTCTGGACCGGTCCGCGGGTGCAGTCATGCGGCGACTGCCATCTGGCCAATTTCGGCGCCTATGCCTCGCCCGAGGGCGCGCCGGTCTTCGACATCAACGATTTCGACGAAACCCTGCCCGCTCCCTTCGAGTGGGACATCAAGCGTCTGGGGGCCTCGCTGGTGCTGGCGGGGGAGGAGTCCGGCCTGGCGGACGGCCCGGCGCGCGCCCTTGCCGTGCTGGCGGCAAGGGCCTACGCGGCCGAAATGGCGCGTCTGGCCCCGCTGACGCCGCTGGAAATCTGGACCAACCGGATCGACCTCGCCGCCGCGATCGACGCTTTCGCCGATGGGCGGGCGCGACGCCGGGCGCGGACCCTGCTGGCCGAACGCATGGACAGCGCCCGCCGCCATTTCGGTCTGGTGGCCGATAATAGCGGCACGCCCGCCCTGCGCGAAAAACCGCCGCTGGTGATGCGCCTGCCCGAGCATGACGGGATCATCCGCGACGCCTTCGCCCGCTATGTCGCCACCCAGCCGCCCGAGCGTGGCATCCTGCTGGCGCAGTACCGCCTGCGTGACGTGATCTTCAAGGTCGTGGGGGTGGGCAGCGTCGGCACGTTCTGCGCCATCGGCCTGTTCACCACCGCTGATGGCGACAGCCTGCTGCTCCAGATCAAGGAGGCGCAGGATTCGGTGCTGGCGCCCTATGCCGGGGTGTCGGTCTTCCGCAACCAGGGGCAGCGGGTGGTCACCGGCCAGCGCATGATGCAGGCGGCATCGGACGCGTTCCTCGGCTGGACCCACACGCAGGGACGGGACGAAGCGGAAGACACCCGCCACGACCTCTCGGGCGCCGGACGGCAGTTCTATGTCCGCCGCCTCAAGGATTCCCGCCTCGCTGCCGTCGGCACCGAGGTCGCGCAGGAGGGGCTGGTGGACTATGCCCCGCTTTGTGGCCGCACGCTGGCCCGTGCCCACGCCCGCACCGGCGACGTGGTGGCGCTGGCCGCCTATCTGGGGCGGGGCCGGGCCTTTGCCGATGCGATCGGCGGCTTCTCGGTCCTGTATGCCGCGCAGACCCGCCGCGATTGGGAGGCATTCCGCAAGGCGATCGCCGCAGGGCGCCTGCCCGCAGGGGATGGAGGAATCTGAGGCATGGCGGCCGGAGCCAGGCGGGGCCTGAAGGTGTCCCTTCCACTCAGGGGGCTGCTGGGCCGCCTGCATGCGCCGGGCGGCTGGAGCGACGCGCTGGCCGGGCTGACGCTGGCCTCGATGAACATTCCCCAGGTGCTGGGTTATGCCGCCATCGCCGGCATGCCGGCGGTCACGGGCCTGTATACCGTGCTGCTGCCGCTGGTGGCCTTCGCGGTGCTAGGCTCGTCGCGGCACCTGGTGGTGGCGGCCGATTCCGCCACCGCCGCCATCATCGCCAGCGGCCTGGCGGGCATGGCGGTGGCGGGCAGCCCGGCTTATGTGGCGCTGGTCGGCGTGGTGGCATGGCTGGCGGCGGCATTCCTGCTGGGGGCGCGCCTGTTCCGGCTGGGGTTCCTGGCCGATTTCTTCTCGCGCACCGTGCTGGTCGGTTTCCTCACCGGGGTGGGGGTGCAGGTGTGCATCGCCATGTCGCGCGACATGCTGGGCGTGGCGGCCCCGGCGCATAATCCGCTGGCGCAACTGGCGCAGGTCGCGCGCGGGCTGCCGACAGCCAGCGGATTATGCGCCGGCCTCTCGCTGCTGGTGGTGATGCTGATCCTGGCGGGCGGGCGGCTGCTGCCGCGTGCGCCGATGGCGCTGGTCGCGGTGGTGGGGTCCATCGCCGCCAGCCGGGCGTTCGACCTGGCGGGTCACGGGGTGGCGGTCATCGGCCCCATCGCGGGCGGCCTGCCGTCGCTGGTCCTGCCCGACGTGACGTGGAACCAGATGCTGGCGCTGCTGCCGGTCGCGGGCTCCTGCGTGGTGGTGATCATCGCGCAGAGTGCCGCGACCTCACGCGCCTTCGCCCTGCGCTGCCACGAACGCGTGGATGAAAACGCCGACATCCTGGGCCTGTCCGCCGCCAACGCCGTCGCCGCGCTGACCGGGGCGTTCGTGGTCAATGGCAGCCCCACCCAGACGGCGATGGCGCTGCGGGCCGGTGCGCGCAGCCAGCGCGCGCAGCTTGTGTTCGCGCTGGTCACGCTGGTCGTGCTGCTGGTGCTGACCGGGCCGCTACGCGACCTGCCGCGCTGCGTGCTGTCCGCCATCGTCTTCAGCGTTGCGGCGGGGATGATCGACTGGCGGGGCCTGCTGGCCATCCGGCGCGAGAGCCCCGGCGAATTCCGCCTGGCTGTGGTCACCGGCGCCGCCGTGGTGGGGGTGGGGGTGGAGCAGGGCATCTTCCTGGCGATCGCGCTGTCGCTGTTCCGCCATGTCCGCCACAGCTACCGGCCGCACAGCATGGTGCTGCGGGTGGACGACGCCACCGGCATGCTGGAGCCGGTGCCGGTGGGGCGGGGCATCCAGACCGAGGCCGGGCTGGTCATCTATCGTTTCGGCGCGGACCTGTTCTACGCCAACTGTTCCCGTTTCGCCGACGACGCACGGCTGCTGGTCAATAGCGCACCTACCCCCCTGCGCTGCCTGATCGTCGATGCCAGCGCGATCACCGATCTCGATTTCTCGGCCGCCGGCATGTTGCGCGACCTGCTGGCGGAACTGCGCGGGCAGGGCGTGCGTGTGCTGTTCGGCCGCGTTTCGCCTTATCTGCGCGCCGACATGGACCGGCACCGGATCACGGCGACGGCCGGCGCGGATTCCTATTTCACCGCGCTGCATCCCGCGATCCGCACCGGCCGCGCCATCGTCCAGGCAGAAGGATAGATCGTTCCATCGTACGAACATGGCAGTCCCCCTGTTTCCGAGACGGATAAGGTCGGCTATGAGTGTGATGGGGGATATACGGGGTTTTGATGGCGCGTGGTGGACGATTTTCATGACGTCATGGCACTGGCGATCGAAGGGAGCGGAACCGGCATCTGGGACCGCGACGTGGTTACCGGCACGATCAGGTATTCGACCGCATGGCTCGAAATATTGGGCTATGACCGTGGCGAGAGCTCCCAGCAGATAGAAGACAGCTACGACCGCATTCACCCCGACGACCGGGCCTATGTCCAGACGACCATGCAGGACCATTTCGACGGGCGAACCTCGGTCTATGAGGTCGAGCACCGGCTGCGCTGCAAGGACGGCAGCTACAAATGGGTAATGAGCCGCGGCATGGTCATCAGCCGCGACCCGCAGGGCCGCGCGCTGCGCATGGTCGGCACGACGGCAGACATCACCTCGACCCGTCTCATGGCGGAACGGCTGCGGCAGAGCACCAATCTGGTCGCCAACCTGACCAACCAGATCCCGGGGATGATCTTCGAATCCCGGCGCGCGCCCACCGGCGAGGCCCGCATGACCTATGTCAGTTCCGGTATCGGCGAGATCTTCGGGCTCACGGCCGCGGACGTGGCGACCAGTACGGCTTCCATTCACGCGCGCATCTATCCCGACGACCGGGCGATGTACCATGCGTCGCTGGACGCGTCGCAACGCGACCTGGTGCCCTGGCAATGCATCTTCCGCGTCGATCTGCCGACGCGGGGATTGTGCTGGCGGCAGATCGATGCCCGGCCGGCCCGTCTGCCGAACGGCGACACGCTGTGGCACGGCCTGGTGACGGACGTGACCGAGCGCATGGAAATGGAGCAGCAGCTTCATGATCTGGCGCGACTGGATCATCTGAGCGGCCTGCCGAACCGGCGCGCATTCCTCGAACGGATGGAAAAGACGTGGTCCGGCCTGGTGCAGGCGCGGCTCGACCGGGTGGCCGTGATGATGATCGACGTCGATCACTTCAAGTCGATCAACGATCGCTACGGCCACGCGGCGGGCGACGAGGTGATCCGCCACGTCGCGGCGATGATGTCGTCCGTCCTGCGGTCCAATGACATCACGGGGCGTATGGGGGGCGAGGAGTTTGCCGTCTGCCTCCCCAATGTCGGGATGGCCGAAGCCGGCCGCATCGCCGACCGCCTGCGTGTCGAAATCGCGGAGACGCAGGCGTGGTTCGAGGAAATCGCCATTTCGCTGACGGTGAGCATCGGCATTGCCGCGATGCTGCCCACCGACAGGAATGGCGAGCAGGTTCTGGCGCAGGCCGACAAGGCTTTGTACATGGCCAAGCAGGCGGGCCGGAACAGGTTGGCCTTCGCTCAGGATTCAGACTGAGCGCCTGTCTGGAAACGGCCTCCGGCGCCGATCCGGCGCGCGCCGCCCGTGCTGCGCTCCGATGCGCGGAAACACACCATGGGCAGGGTCGTGAAGGGGCGCGCGCACGCACGGGGGCCGGGTACGGCTCATGACGGC